>JBMNOD010000046.1:0-26905 GCA_050942875.1 Kiritimatiellia bacterium | reverse complement strand
TGTCGCGGATGGAGCAGTCGCCCCGGATCGCCATCGCGGCGGCGCGGGCGGCGGCGTAGCCCTGGTTCTGGACGTCGGGCTGCATGCGGATGAGCGGCAGGCAGTCGCGGTGCGCGCTCACGCCGAGTCCGGTGACGATGATTCCCTCGAGGCCTCGGGGAAGCAGTGCGCGCAGGGGGACGTTGGCGAAGCGCGGGGCGCGCGCGGTGGGCTTGAGCATGAACATCGGGTGGATGATGTAGCCGTGCGTGTCGAAGTTGCTCCACGCGCGGTTGATCGTGTCCGAGTACGTGCGGTTGGCGAAGAAGTCCTGCGGCTGGAGGACGATGTCGCCCCGGATGCGGCGGCGTTCGCGGGTGTTGAGCATCGGGATGATGTCGTAGGCGTCGACGTGCTTGTCCTGGGCGGTGACGAAGGCGCGGGTGGCATCGACGATGTCGCCGTCGAGGACGAAGGTGAAGTCGGAGTTCGCGTAGCTGTTGCCAAGTTCAATGGGGGAGATCCCCGCGCCCTGGATGACGGGTTCGTCCATGAGGTCGCAGAGGATGTCGGCGCCGGCTGCTGCGGCGACGTCGGCATTGCCCGTCGCGTCGATCACGAACCGGGCGCGCAGCACGCCCGTGCCGAACGGCGTGGCGACCGCGGCGCCGCAGGCGCGCGGGCCGTCCATCGCGGCGGCGACGGTCAGCGCGTCGAAGAGCATCGTCGCGCCGGCTTCCGTGGCCTGGCCGAGGAACCAGGCGTTTTTCCAGATGCCGTTCGTCTCGCCCTTGGCGGGATTGTAGTTTGGCTCGGGGCCCATCGCCGCCACGCCGTTGTCGATTTCGGCTGTGAAGCCGCCGCGATTGCCGTAGTAGTAGCGGCCGATGCGGCCCGCCAGCATGACGCCGCCGAGCTGCGCGAGGTTTTCGGCGCAGAGGGTGCGCATGCCCTCGCGCGCGGCGCTGATGGCGGCCGGCGCGCCGCCGGTGCCGCCGCCCGAGATGAAAATGTCGCAGTCGCCGAGTTGGGGCAGGGCGTTGAGGTCGAAGGGCAGGACAGGGCAATTCTTGAAGCGAAACGAACGGTCCCGCCGGACGATGTCGAACGGATGGTCAACGGCGGTTTCCCCGAAGCCGGCCGGCTTGGGCGCGGGAAGCGCATTGGCGAGCGCCTGCACATCGGCGGCGGTGGCGGAGTCGCCGACGAAAACGGGAAGCGCGGCGGAGGGGGCGTAATCCTCGCGGACGCCGTCGCCGAAATCGACGCTGACGAGATCCGGGCAGGCGACGGCCTCGGGCGCCCACGCGGCGAGGCGGAAGGCAACGTTTGCGGCGGCGAAGTCGAACATCGAGTTGCCGGTGAAATCCCAGTCCATCGCGAGCCTGAAGACGGGGAAGGCTTGGTTCAAGTAGCGTATGGGGTCGGGCAGGCGTTCGGCGCAGACGTCCGAGCAGCCCTCGGGCGCGCCGCCGATGGCGAACATCGACATTGAGCGTCGTCCGGGGACGAATGGACGCATGGGGACGCCGGCTTCGCGCGCGAACGTCGAGCGCCAGGTGGCGTCGACGACGACCTTGGCGGCGACGGCGTGGAAGCCGGCGCGGTTGGCGAAGAGGGCGCCGCAGATTGTGCCGACGGCGGCGCGCATCGGGCGGACGGGGCGCATCTCGAAAAGGAAGTCGATGTCGGCATCGATGAGCGCCTTGCCGAGACGATGCTTGATTTCACGCGGACGGAGCATGGCGTCCGTGCCCGTCAGGCGGCGATAGGCGTCGCTCTTGGGGCTTTGGAGATCGAGCGTGGCGCAGACGTCCTCGCCGAAGTAGGTGCAGGGCGTGGCGAGATAGACCTCGAGGCCGGCCTTGCGCAGGTCGAGCGCGAGGCCGACGGCGGGGATTGTGCCGCCGATGACGAGGACGTCGGGCTGGGCGATGACGGGGACTTCGTAGGTCATGGCAAAGGGGCTTTCCGGGACGTTTCCGCCTCATGGTTGAGGCGTTTGGGCATGTCGTTTTGACTTGCTTGTTCATTGTACAAAACCCTGTCCAGAAAAGGAAGGGCCACAATCGACGTCATCGACATCGCCATCACATGAGCTGAAGCGAGTTTCTGCGGATTGTCTTGCAGCGGATGCGCAGCATGGGAAAACGAAAAACCAAGCTTGCGACCGTGTGCCGCTGAGCTTGGTTTTGAGGGGTTTGGCGCTGATTGTTACAGCCTTGAAACTGGAGGCGTGAAGCGGAGTCGAACCGCTCTGAAAGGATTTGCAGTCCTCTGCCTAACCGCTTGGCTATCACGCCTTGTTGAAAAGACACCGACACTGTAGCATAATACCGGTGTCTTTGTCAATACCTGGCGCGCTTAATCGCTTGGGGGCTGCCTTGGCAAAGGGCATTTTGAATTCCTTGATTGACTTTCTCCGCGTTTTTTCCTAAATTCTTCGCTCGCATTGCATTTACAAGACAACAGGTCCATAGTTCAGGATTCCTACCATGAAGCAACTTTACCAGCCCTCCAAGATCAAGCGCGTCCGCAAAGTCGGTTTCCGCGCCCGCATGTCGACCGCCGGTGGTCGCAAGGTCTTGCGCCGCCGCCGTCAGAAGGGGCGCATAAGGCTCGTCCAGGCCTAAGAGGCGGACCGGCGCCGGTTCTGGTGATGAAACCTGAAGTCGCGGCGACTCGTTCCTTGCGCCGCCTTGCGTTTCCCGCCAGTCGGCGCTTGTTGGCGCATGCGCATTTCCAGCGCGTCTTCGCGGAAGGGCGCGAGGCGCCCGGGCGGTATCTCGTCGCCTGGGTGCGCCAGGCGCCCGACGCGGGGCGTCGGCTCGGGGTGGTCGCCACCAAGCGCACGTTCCACGACGCCGTCGACCGCAACCGCGCCAAGCGCCTGATCCGCGAGTCCTTCCGCCGCATCCAGCACGACCTCGTCGACGATCCCTGGGATCTGGTCGTGCTGGCGAGGCGGCGGATTCTCGACGTGAAGCAGCCGCAAGTCCAGGAGGACCTGGCGAGGCTCTGCGTCCGGCAGGGGATTCTGCGGAGGAGCCGATGAAGACGCTGGCGATTCTGCTGATCCGCGCCTACAAGATCGTCCTGTCGCCCCATCTCGGGGCGGTTTGCCGTTTCGAGCCGAGCTGTTCGAACTACGGGATCGAGGCGTTCGAGCACTACGGCTTTTGGCGTGGCGGGTGGCTGACGCTTCGGCGGATGCTTCGCTGCCGGCCTTTCGGCCCTTCCGGCTACGACCCCGTGCCGCTGGCGTGGCCGGGCTATTTCAGGAAGTGGCCTGACTCTTTCAGAAAAGCGAAATCATGAACAAGCAAGAGAAGATCATCGTCGCGCTGCTGATTGTCGCCTTGATCGGCAGCATGCAACTGAACAGCCGCAACGCAAAGCGGTATCGCGAGTACATGGCCCAGCAGCAGCAAGCCGAGGCGCTTGCCGCCGCGCAGAGCGCGGCGCAGGCCGTCGCGCCGGGCGCCTCGGCGGAAGCCCAGCCGGGGGGCGCCGCGGTCGCGGCGCCGGGGCCCGAGGGCCTGTCCATCGAAGCGAGCCAGACCGCCGCGATCGAGCCGCCGCCCGCCCCGGCGCTCCCCGAGCGCACGTTCACGCTGAGCAACGAGGTCGCCGTGGTCACGCTCACGTCGAAGGGCGGCGCGGTCAAGGGGGCGAAGCTTCTGAAATACGATCTCACCCGCAATCCCGAGGACGGCGTCGTCGAGCTCGATTTCTCCGCCGCGCCCACGCTCTCCCTGGAGAACCTGCCGGGGTTCGGGACGTCGGCGGACTTCGACGTCGTCGTGGCCGACGACGGCCGTTCCGCCGTGCTGACGGCGGAGACGTCCGGCGGCCTCGTCCTGAACCGTTCGCTGGCGTTTGAGGACGGCTACCGGATCGCCGTCTCCGACACGTTCGAGAACCGTTCGACGAATGCCGTCACGCTGCCGGCCAGCGCGATCCGCCTCGGCCCGATGCGCCGGCTCAGCGTCAGCGGCGCCGACACGGATCTGGCGATCGACGCGAAGGTCTTTGAAAACGGGAAGACGGATGTCGTCGAGATCGGCAAGGCCACGAAGAAAAACAGTTTCTCGGCGATGTACGGCCTGGCCGGCGGGGGGTGCCGGGGGGCGGCGACCGTTTCCCCGGTGGCGCCGGCCGCCGTTTCGGCCGTCACGCCCGGCGAAATCCACTGGGCGACCGTGCGCGAGCGTTTCTTCCTCCAGATCCTGACGCCGTCCATGCCCGCCACGGGGCTTTCGATCGAGGCGTCCCGCGTGGTGAACGCGCCCGGGAACCGTTTCCAGATCGAGTCCGCCTCGACGTCGCTCCTGCAGCCCGAGGCGGTCCTTCAGCCCGGCACGGATCTCCGGCGCGACTACGCGCTCTTCGTCGGTCCCCGCAAGCTCTCCGAACTCCGGAAAATCAGCCCCGACCACGTCAAGATCATGCGCTTTGGCACCTGGGGCTTCTTCTGCCGTCTGCTGCTCGACTTGCTCAACTTCCTCCATTCGCTGATTCCGAACTACGGCGTGGCGATCATCCTGCTCACGGTGCTTGTGCGTCTGGCGCTCTATCCGCTCAACAAGAAGAACGCCGAGGGCATGCGCAAGATGCAGGAAATCCAGCCGCTGATCAAGGACGTGCAGACCAAGTTCAAGGACGATCCGCAGAAGCTCCAGGCCGAGACGATGCGCATCTACAGCGAGCACAAGGTGAATCCGCTTTCAAGCTGCCTGCCGATGCTGATCCAGCTTCCCATCTTCATTGCGCTCTTCACGGTGCTGCGTTCCTCGGTCGAGCTCCGCTATGCGTCGTTCCTGTGGATCGCCGATCTTTCCGAGCCTGAAAACCTCTTCAAGGAAACGCTGGGCTTCGGCGTCAACCTCCTGCCCATCGCGATGGCCGGCACGATGGCGTTGCAGACGTATCTGACGCCTTCGGCTGGCGATCCGTCGCAGCAGAAGACGATGATGGTGGTGATGCCCCTCATGATGCTTTTCATGTTCTACCAGTTCCCTTCCGCGCTGGGCCTCTACTGGACGGTGTCCCAGCTCTTCGCCATCATCGGGGTCGTCCGCGCCAAGAAGGCCCGGCAGCGCAACGATGACGGCTCCGGGGGCGGTTGGGTGAGCGAGCCGCCACGCGAGACGCGGCAGATGCGGCGAGACCGCCTGCGCAACGCCTAGCGGCGGCGCGCGAAAGGAAAGGAAAAGGAAGCGGAAATGGCGAGCAAGCAGCAAAAGAGCCGACTGAAAAAAGACGACCTGCGCACGTTCATGCGCCTGCTGGGCTTCGCCCGGCCCTATGTCTGGCGCCTTGCGATCGGCGCCCTCTGTTCGCTCGTGGGCGGCGGCTCGATCATCGCCATGTTCCTCTCGGGCTACCAGATTCTGGGCTTCGTCATGCGCAACCCGGATTTCGGCGAGCCGCCGGCCGCCGAGGCGGGCGCGGTGGCGGGCGAAGAGGCGGCGGCTTCAGCGGCCGCTGCGGAACCCGCGCCCGGCGTGGATGCCGGGCGGATTCCCGAATGCCCGCCCTCGGCGGCGGGAGGCCTCCCCGTGCCGGGCGCCTGCCCGGCGACGGCCCTGGCCGGCGCGGCTTCCGCCGAGCCGCTCGACGGTGTTTCGGGCGCGCTGGCCCGGCGCTTTTTGCCGCAGGACGACCTGGATCGGCTCGAACGCATGGGCATCGGCGAGCTGCTGGCGATGTGCGGCGTGATGCTGGTCGTGATCATCCTCAATTCGCTCGCCGTCTTTGCGAGCGTCTACTACCTGCAATGGGTCGGGCAGCGCATCGTGATGGATTTGCGCGTCAAGCTCTTCGCCCACCTCCAGCAGCTCTCCCTCGGCTTCTACAACACGTCGAGCTCCGGCGACATGATCTCGCGCGCCGTCGCCGACACGCAGCTTCTCCAGCACACGGTCACGTCGGTTGTCACCGACATGATCCGGCAGCCGGTCATGCTCGTCATGGTGCTGGGCTACATCGTCGTCACCGAGTGGCGGCTGGCGCTCTTTTCGCTCGTGCTCTTCCCGACGGTGGTCGTCCCGATCGTCCTGATCGGCCGCCGTTTGCGCAACATCAGCCGCGAGGGCCAGCGCCAGCTTGCGCTGCTGACCTCCGTGATGAAGGAGTCGCTCGACGGCGTGGCCGTCGTCAAGGCCTTCGGGCAGGAGGCGCGCGAGGAGGCGCGCTTCGCGAGCCAGTGCCGCCGCTTCTTCCGCCAGATGGTCAACGCCACGAAGGCGAAGGCGTTCAACGACCCGATCACCCACATCGTGGGCGGCCTCGCCGGCATCGGCGTGCTGATCTACGCCATGGTGGCGAAGATGCCCATCGCCAACTGCGTGATCTTCGCCTGCGCGATCTGGGCGCTCTACGAGCCCGTCAAGAAGCTCGGGCGCATCGCCATGGAGATCCAGCAGAGTTCCGCCGCCGCGGATCGCGTGTTCGAGATCCTCGACACGCCGATCACCGTCGGCGACGCGCCGGACGCCGTGCCGGTCGTCGATCCGCTGGAATCGCTGGAATTCCGCAACGTCGTCTTCAGCTACGGCGAGCGCGAGGTCTTCAACCGGCTCAACCTGACGATCCGCGCGGGCGAGAGCCTGGCGGTGGTGGGGCCCTCGGGCGGCGGCAAGACGACGATCGTCAGCCTGCTGCTGCGCTTCTTCGACCCGAACGCCGGCGCGCTGCTGCGCAACGGCGTGGACGTCCGCTCGTTCACGATCGCCTCCCTGCGCCAGACCATCGGCCTCGTCATGCAGGAAACGTTCCTGTTCAACGCGACGATCGCCGAAAACATCGCCTACGGCTGCCCCGACGCCTCGCGCGAAAGCATCGAGCACGCCGCGCGCCAGGCGCATGCGCACGAGTTCATCCTCGAAAAGCCCGAGGGCTACGACACCGTCGTCGGCGAGCGCGGCGTCTCCCTCTCCGGCGGCCAGCGCCAGCGCATCGCCATCGCCCGGGCGCTGCTGCGCAATCCTTCCGTGCTGATCCTCGACGAAGCCACGAGCGCCCTCGACACCGAGTCCGAGCGCATGGTCCAGGCCGCCATCGACGAGCTCATGGGCCGCATGACCGTGATCGTCATCGCCCATCGTCTCTCCACCATCGCCAAATGCGACCGCATCGCGGTGATCGCCGATGGCGGCGTGGCCGAATGCGGCACGCATGACGATCTGCTGGCCCGCGACGGCATCTTTTGCCGTCTGCACCGGCTGCAGCAGGGGCTGGAGCCAAGTGCTGCCAACGGCAGCGCCTGACAAAGCGCAAGGAATCGCATGGAGCCGAAACGCGACACATCGTCCCCATTTGAACGCACCTCAAAAGCAATCCAGCGGTTCCGCCGCAAATTGCTTCCCTGCGTGGAAACCGTCGGGCTTTGGATCCCGTCGAAGATTGTCCCGTATCTCTCCCGCCGAGCCGAACGGCGCCTGGCGCGCGTCTTGGGCGCTGCGATGGCGTTTTTCCCCAGTCGAGCCCGCCGCGTTGCGCAGGCGAATCTCGACATCGTCTATGGCGACACGAAGACGACAGACGAGAAGCGCGCGATTCTCCGCGCCGCGTTCAAGCACGCGGCGCTCGTGCTCCTCGACTACTTCTGGTTCTCCCGCCACACCGCCGAACGTCTCGCGCACCACTGCATCCCCGACAACGAGAGGATGATCCACTGGACCGACAACCCCTTCCCCGGGCTGCTCGTAACGGCCCACATCGGCAACTGGGAGGTGGGCGGGCAGTACATCGCCCTGCGCGGCCGCTCGATCTGGAGCGTCTATCGCCCGCTCGGCACACGCCGGACGATCGAACCGCTGCTGAAGTTTCGCCAGACCACCGGGCAGAAGGTCATCGCCCGCGACGGCGCGATGATGGGGATGATGCGCGCGCTGCGCGACGACGGCCTCGTGGCGCTCCTGCTCGATCAGCATACCCCCCCTCCGACGGCGGCTTCTACCTCGACTTCTTTGGCCTCCCCGCCGCGTTCTCCAATGCAGCCGGGCTCATCGCCAACCGCCTCGAGATCCCCATTGTCATCATCGGCATTCTCCACGACGCCGACGAAGATCGATACCGGCTCACCATCTTCGACGAAATCACCGCCGAAGAAGCCGCCGAGCTTGGATCCAAGGCCATCACCGCGCGCATCGCCGCCGCCATCGAACGCATGATCCTCGCCCACCCCGAGCAGTGGCTCTGGTTTTATCGGCGCTGGAAGCGATGGCCGCTCGACCACGATCCGGCGCGGTTCCCCTTTTACGCTTCCATCGACCGTTCGGTCGCCAACCAACCGCAATGAACCTGTACGTCCATGTGCCTTCGGCAACGCCTTGTGCGATGAAGGATCCGCCATGAACCGGAAACGCGACACATCGTCCCCATTTGGACGCCCCCCAAGCGCGTTCCAGCGGTTCCGCCGCAAGCTGCTGCCTTATGTGGAGACCGTCGCGCTCTGGCTTCCGTCGCGACTGGTTCCGCGCCTTTCGCGCCGCGCCCAGCGGCGGCTCGCCCGCGTCGTGGGCGTTGTCATGGCATCCATTCCCAGCCGATCCCGCCGCATTGCGCGGGCCAACCTCGACATCGTCTATGGCGACACGAAGACGCCGCGGGAGAAGCGCGCGCTTCTTCGCGCCGCGTTCGACCACTCGGCGCTCGTGCTCCTCGATTATTTCTGGTTCTCCCGCCACACCGCCGAACGGCTTACGCGCCATTGCGTTCCTGCCGACGAGCGGATGGAACGCTGGATCGTCGGGCGCTTCCCCGGGCTGCTGGTGACGGGGCATTTCGGCAACTGGGAGCTTGGCGGGCAGTACATCGCCTTGCGCGGGCGGTCGATGTGGAGCGTCTATCGCCCGATCGGCACGAGCCGGACGCTGGAGCCGCTGCTGAAGTTCCGCCGCGCCACCGGGCAGCAGGTGATCGCCCGCGAGGGCGCGATGATGGGCATGATGCGCGCATTGCGCCGCAACAGCCTCGTGGCGCTCCTGCTCGACCAGCACACCGATCCGTCCGATGGCGGCTTCTACCTCGATTTCTTCGGCCTCCCCGCCGCGTTCTCCAACGCCGCCGGGCACATCGCCAACCGCCTCAAGATCCCCATCGCCATCGCCGGCGTCTTTTACAACGCCGCCGAAGACCGATACCGGCTCACGATCATCGACGTCATCTCCGGCGAAGAGGCCGCGGCGCTTGAGCCCAAGGCCATCACCACGCGGATCGTCGCCGATTTCGAGCGGATGATCCTCGACCACCCCGAGCAGTGGCTCTGGGTCTACCGGCGCTGGAAGCGGTGGCCGCTCGGCGATGATCCCGACCGGTTCCCCTTTTACGCCGTCGTCGACCGTTCGGTCGCCGACCACCCGCAATGAACCTGTACGTCCACGTGCCGTTCTGCGTCTCGAAATGCCGCTATTGCGGCTTCCATTCGCAGACCGGCGCATCCGCTTCGGCGTTCGCCGCCTTCCCGGGCCTTGTCGCCCGGGAGCTGGCGCTGCGCGCGCCGTCGCGCGCGCCGTCGCGCCCGCCTGTCGGCGGGGCGCTGCGGACGCTCTACGTCGGCGGCGGCACGCCGTCGATCCTCGGCGCCGACGGCCTGCGCGCCCTGGCCGCCGCGCTGCCTGCGCGGACGGCCGAGACCGAGTTCACGGTCGAGGCCAACCCCGCCGACGTCACCGCGGCGTTAGCCGACGCGCTGGGCGCGGTCGGCGTCACGCGCGTGAGCCTCGGCGCCCAGGCGTTCGACGCGGACGCGCTGCGCTTCCTCGGCCGCCGCCACACGCCGGGCGACACCGTGGCGGCGGTGTCCGCACTCCGCCACGCCGGCATCGACAACCTTTCGCTCGACCTCATCGCCGCCATCCCCGGCGTGGCCGGGGCGGACTTCCGCCGTTCGGTGGAGCAGGCGGTCGCGCTGGAGCCGCGCCATGTTTCCGTCTATGCGCTCACGGTCGAGGACGGCACGCGGCTCGCGGCGGACGTCGCCGCGGGCCGCGTGCAGATGCCTTCGGACGATGCGGCGCTCGATGCGCTGGCCGTGGCGGAGGGCGTGCTGGCGCGCGCGGGATATCGGCGCTACGAAATCTCCAACTACGCGCTTCCCGGCTTCGAGTGCCGCCACAACCTCGCCGTGTGGCAGGGCGAGGACTATGTCGGCCTCGGCCCGGCGGCGTCGTCGCGCCAGGGATTGACGCGCCGGACGAACCGCCCCGATCTCGCCGCCTGGGCGGCGGCGATCGAAGCCGGCCAGGCGCCCCCGGCGGATGTCGAGACGCTTTCCCCCGAAGCGGACGAGCACGAGCGCTTCGTTACGCGGTTCCGCCTGGCTTCGGGGCACTGTCCGGACCCTGCCACGGCGCGGGGGCGGGCGCGTCTGGCCGTTTGCGAGCGGCTGGAGCGGCTGGGGGTTCTGGCGCGCCTGGCCACGGGCGCCTACGCGCTCACGCCGCGCGGCCGCGAAGTGGCCGACGCGGTCATGGCTGAGTTTGATTGATGGGTCAGCCCTGAAGCGTCTCGGCGACGTTGAGCAGGTGGTCGTTGGCGCGACGGAAGGCGATGATGATGTCCGAGTAGATCAGGCTCTTGACCGGCTCGGTGCAGGTGACGGCCAGGCGCTGCATGTGGCAGTCGCGGTAGTTCTTGGCGGCCGTGTCGATCTGCTTGTTCCGCTCGGTCGCTTCGGCCACGCGGGACTTGGAGCCTTGCTGGACGATGTCCATGATCTGGACGCAATAGGCGCGCACTTGGACGCAGAGATCCTTGACCTCGTCCAAGGCCGTTTCGGTAAGCTCCTCGCCGGCGTTGCGGATCTTGAGGTAGGCCTTGAGGGCGTTGCGGAGGTGGTCGCTGACGGATTCGAACTCGTCGGCCTGCTTGATCTGGCGGCGGGCGGCCGCGCTGACGTCGTGCGACACGTGGTCGTGGAGGAGCTTGCTGGCGTATTCGGTGATCTCCATCTGCGCGAGATCGAGGTTTTCCTCGGCTCGGAAGACGGCTTCCTCGGTGGCGCTGTCGAGCCCGCCCTCGAAAATCTGGTGCAGGTCGTCGCACATTTCGAGGCAGAATTCGCCCATGCGCAGGATTTCCTTTTTCGCCTGCCCGAGGGCGACGGGAGCCGAGCTGAGGAGGCGGCTGTCGAGGTACTGGGGCTTGTAGCGCTCGGACTTCACCTCGCCCTTTCGCACGGGGAGGATCCAGGTGACGACCTTTTCGAAGAGTCCCATCACCGGGTAGAGGATCACGGTGCAGCCGACGTTGAACGTGGTGTGGACGACGGCGATGGCGAGCTTGAGGTTGAGCGGGTCGGAGGGGTTCGAGGAGATCCAGCGCACGAGCTTTTCGCAGCCCGTGACGAAGGGCGTGTGGATGACGATCACGAACAGCACGCCGATGACGTTGAAGAGCGAATGGGCGAGAGCGGCACGGCAGGCGTTGCGGGAGGCGCCGATGCAGGCGATGGCGGCCGTGACCGTGGTGCCGATGTTCGAGCCCATGATCAGCGCGATCGACGTCTCGAAGCCGATCACGTTGTTGGCGGCCAGGCTCATGACGATGCCGATGAAGGCCGTCGAGGACTGGATGACGGCCGTGGCGGCCACGCCGACAAGGACGGACTTGATGAAGCCGGAGGTGCTGGTCGCCTCGAATTGCGTGATGAAGTCCATCGTCGATTCCATCGTGCGGATCGGCTTGAAGCCCTCGGACATCAGCTCCAGGCCGAAGAAGAGCATGCCCAGGCCCAGGAGCGCCATGCCGGTGTAGTGCGGACGTTCCCGCTTGGCGAACAAGTAGACCATCGCCGAGATGCCGATGAGGAGGGCGCCGTACTTCGAGATGTTCAGCGTGAGGATCCACATCGACATCGTCGTGCCGATGTTCGCGCCGAAGATGACGCCGATCGCCTGCATCAGCGTCATGATGCCGCTGTTGACGAAGCCGATCACCATGACCGTCGTCGCGGAGCTCGACTGGATGATGCCCGTGACCAGGAAGCCGACGAAGATTGCCATGAGGCGGTTGTCGGTGACGGCGCAGATCAGTTTGTTGAGCTTGCTTCCCGCGAGCGACTGGATGCCGTCCGAGAGGAGCTTCATCCCGAGGAGGAAGATGCCGAGGCCTCCGATGACGGTCTGCGTCATTTCCAATGCTTGTGCTGTCATGGTCGAGTGTTGCTCCGCTAGAGTTTTGTTGGCCTTCTGTTTTCTTTCTATGGTTTTCCAGCTTTTGTATTTTACAGTAAACGCCCCCTGAAGTCCACCGCGCATTTGTTTTTGATTTTATCCCGCTGTTTTGTTCCGCAGGATTTTGGTGGTCTTTCCCTTGCATGATCGTGAACTTGCATGATCGTAAACTTGGGTTTTGCTTTGACGCCGGGCTTCGAAGAGTTTATCATTGCGGCTGGATTCAGGACTGGAGAAAGACTGCCTGACGGAGGGGCATGGCGCATGACAAACGAGGAACTTTTCACGGACTACTTCAACGAGCTGCACGCCGTCGCGCGCCAAGGCGACGCGCGGGAGGAGAGCTTCTACCCCGCGCTCGCGGACATGCTGAAGACCGTGGCCGAAAGGACCGGACGCCAGCACGTCCGCGTCACCACGCTGCCGAAGCCCACCGACGCCGGCAACCCGGATTTCCGCCTGTGGAACGGCGCCGACAGGGTCGTCGGCTATGTCGAGGCGAAGCGGCCGGACGCGGAGAATCTGGACGCCATCGAAAACTCGGAGCAGCTCGCCCGCTACCGCGAGACGTTCCCGAACCTGATCCTGACCAACTTCTTCGAGTTCCGGCTCTACCGCAACGGCGAACGGGTGGGGGCCGTCCTCGCGGCCCGTCCGTTCGCCATGACCCGTTTGGGGATGCCCTCGCCCGTGGACCGGGCGGACGAACTTCAGGCGCTGCTCGACCGCTTTCTCGACTTTTCGCTTCCGAAGGTGTTCACGGCGGAGTCGCTGGCCGTGGAGCTGGCCAAGCGCACGCGCTTCCTGCGGGATGTCGTGGGCGGGCAACTGGAAAAGGAGAAGGGCGCCCCCGGCGTCCTCACGGGCTTCTTCGAGGCTTTCCAGACCTATCTGATCGGCACCCTGACGCCCGAGGACTTCGCCGATTTCTTCGCCCAGACGATCACCTACGGGCTCTTTGCGGCTCGCATCCGCTCCAGCGGCGCCTTCAGCCGTCGCGCGGCCTTCGACAACATCCCGCACACGATCGGCGTCTTGCGCGACCTCTTCCGGTTCATCTCGCTGGGCGACCTGCCGGAGCCGCTGGTCTGGTGCGTTGACGACATCGCCGAAGTGCTCGCCGTCGCCGACGTCCCCGGCATCCTCGACCGCCACTATCACGACGGCAAGGGCAGCGACCCCATCGTCCACTTCTACGAGACCTTCCTGGCCCAGTACGATCCCGCGGAACGCGAGCGCCGCGGCGTCTTCTACACCCCGGAGCCCGTCGTCGACTACATCGTGCGTTCGCTCCACGGCCTGCTCAAGGCCGACTTCGGCCAGCGCGACGGGCTCGCCTCCGAAGGCGTGACGCTGCTTGACCCCGCCGCCGGCACCATGACCTTCATCGCCCGCGCCGCCGCGCTGGCCGTCGCGGAGTTCGAGGGAAAATACGGCACGGGCGGCCGCGCCGATTTCATCAGCCGCCACATCCTCAAGAACTTCTACGCCTTCGAGCTGATGATGGCCCCCTACGCCGTGGGGCACCTCAAGATGAGCTTCCTGCTCGAAGAGCTGGGCCACCGCCTCCGCGACGACGAGCGCATGCCGTTCTACCTCACCAACACCCTCGACAACGAGGCGCTGGAGCAGAGCCGCCTGCCGGGCTTCTCCGCCTTGGCCGAGGAATCCCGCCTCGCCGGGGAGGTCAAGCAGCAGACCCCGATCCTCGTCATCCTTGGCAATCCGCCGTACTCCGGCCACTCGGCCAATGTCGGCGACTGGATACGCGGTTTGGTCGAGACGTACAAGCAGGTCGACGGCAAGCCGCTCGGCGAGAAGAACCCCAAATGGCTCCAGGACGACTACGTGAAGTTCCTGCGCTTCGCGCAGTGGAAGATCGAGCAGGCCGGTCGCGGCGTGGTCGGCATGATCACCAACCACAGCTATCTGGACAACCCCACCTTCCGCGGCATGCGCCGGAGTCTCATGCGGACCTTCGACGACATCTACGTCCTGGATCTCCACGGCAACGCCCTCAAGAAGGAGACCTGCCCCGACGGCTCGCCGGACAAGAACGTCTTCGACATCCGCCAGGGCGTCGCCATCGCCTTCTTCGTCAAGCGTGGCGGCGAGGCGAAGGCCGACGCCGTGGTGCGCCACGCCGACTTGCACGGCGCGCGCAAGGCGAAATACGCGTGGCTGGGTGCGCACGATGCCAGGACGACCCGCTGGCGCAAGTTGACGCCGCGTGCCGACGGCTACCTTTTCATCCCGCGCGACGAAGCGTCGCTTCGCGTGTACGAGCGCTTTCCGTCCATCCCCGACATCTTCCCCGTCAGCAGCGTCGGGATCGTCACCGCCCGCGACAACCTGTGCATCCAGTGGACGGCGCAAGACATGTGGAACACCGTGAACCTGTTCGCCCGATCGGAGCCCGAGCTTGCGCGTCGCGGCTATCGGCTGGGCAAGGACACGCGGGACTGGAAGGTCGCGCTTGCGCAGAAGGACGTTCTCGATTCCGGGCCTGACCGCAAAAAAGTAGTTCCCATCCTCTACCGCCCCTTCGACGTGCGCCACACCTACTACACCGGACGCTCGCGCGGCTTCATCTGCATGCCGCGTCCCGAGGTCATGCAGCACATGCTGGCGGGGGAGAATCTGGCGCTGATCACGGCCCGCACCAACAAGTCGCCAACGACAGACCATTTTTTCTGCTCGGAATTCATCGTTGAGGCAAAGTGCGGCGAGTCGACTGTTCAGTCCTACACGTTTCCCCTCTACCTGCATCCGGAGCCTGAGCCGCCGAAGCCAGGTAAAGGCGGGGTCGGGCGCTATGTGTCGATGATGCTGTTCGAACCTCAGGAGCTCTATGGCGGGCGGCGGCCGAACCTGAACCCGGCCTTTGTGGACGCGATCGCCGCGGCCCATGGCCAGACGCCGACGCCGGAGGCCGTTTTCCACTACGTCTACGCCGTGCTCCATGCGCCCGCCTACCGCGCGAAGTACGCCGAGTTCCTGAAGGCGGACTTCCCGCGCATCCCGTTCACGGCGGACGCCAAGCTGTTCAAGAAGCTGGCCGCGCTGGGCGAAAAGCTCGTCGCCCTGCATCTGCTGAAGTCGCCTGATCTCGATCCGCCGGCCTGCCGGTTCGAGGGCGACGGCGACAGCCGCGTCGAGAAGCGCCGCGACACCGGGTTGCGATACGCCGCCGACGAGGAGCGGGTCTACATCAACGCCGCCCAGCACTTCGCGCCCGTGCCCGAAGCCATCTGGAGCTGTCAGATCGGCGGCTACCAGGTCTGCGAGAAGTGGCTGAAGGATCGGCGCGGGCGGCGTCTCGAGCTTGATGACATCCGCGCCTACTGCCGAATCGTGACCGCGCTTGGCCTCACCCTCGCGTTGCAGGGGCAGATCGACGCCCTCTACCCCGAAGCGGAAAAGGCGACGGTGGCTTTCTCGCCTCCTATGTGATGTGACGGCCTTGACAAGAGAGGAATCAAACCATGAAAACATGTCTTGTCCGTTTCATGTCTCTCGCCTTCATCGCGGGGACGACCGCTGCGTTCGCCGCGGGCAATGGCGAGCGCGGCGTGAAGCGCGGTTCCGTCACCCGCGACATTCCCTACTCGCCGACGAACGGCTTCTATGGCCTCGGCGACCTCTACCTCCCCGGTGCGTCCGCCGGGCAAACGATGGATGCCCCGCTTGCCCTCGTGATCCATGGCGGCGGCTGGGTTGCCCTCGATCGCAAAAGCATTGCCGGCGTCGCCGAATTCCTTTGCCGCGACCTCGGCTTCGCCGTCTTCAACATCGAATACCGCCTCGCTTCCGCCTCGAATCCCTTTCCCGCCTGCGCCGACGATTGCCTCGCCGCCGCGCGCTTCCTTCTCTCCGATGACTTCCGGGCACGGCACGGACTCCGCCACCGCGAAATCTGGCTTGTCGGCGCCTCCGCCGGAGGGCACCTCGCCCTCTGGACGCTCGTCAACCTCCCGCCGGATTCCGTCGCAGGCGTCATTTCCATCTCGTCCATCGGCGGGCCTTTCCAGGATTTTGCCGCGCACCCCGAGCGCTACAAGCGGTTCCTAGGCGAAAAAGTGGACGCCGAGGATCTCGCCGCAATGGATCCGATTCCTCTGATTCGTCCCGGCATGGCGCCGGTGCTCTGCACGCACGCCGATGCCGACAAGGTGGTGCCGATCGCCTCGCACCGCGCCTTCGCCGACGCCTACCGCGCCGTCGGCAACCCCTGCGAGTTCTTCGAATACCGCCACGACGCCGAACCCAACGAAGGCGGCCACTTCATCTGGCGTCCCGGCTCCAATCCCCGCCGACTTCTCGCCGTTCTCGAAACGCGCATCACGAACTTCGTTTCCACGATCTCCAAGCCTTAGGTCATGGTGGCGTGGCAGTGTGTTGACTTTGACGCACCGCGCCGAGGCACGGACGAGCGAGGGGGTGACCCGGACAGGCCGTCCACCAGCGAAAGCCCCTCCCCCTCGGCACCCGGCTTGCCCGCCTCGCCGACGAAGCGTTTGTACACCTGGTTCCCCAGCCAAGTGGAAATCAAGTCCTGGAGTTCCGGCTTGCTGATGAAGTTGGCGCCCTTGGCCCTTTGCTCGGGCAGGGCGACAATCGCATCCAGCCAATCGCGCTCGATGATCCAGCGGCGGATTTCGCTTTCTCAAAGCTGCCACCCGCCGGCGACGGGGATTTCGGCGCCGGTGACGTAGGAGGCTTCGTCCGAGGCGAGGAAGACGGCGATGCCGGCGCAGTCGGCGGGGGCGCCGAAGCGGCGGGCGGGAATGGCGTCGCGGAGCGTGTCGGCGAACGCCGGGTTCGACAGGGCTTCGCGGTTGCGATCCGTCTCGATCACGCCGGGAAGGATGGTGTTGGCGGTGACGCCGTCGGCGGCATGGCGCTTGGCGGTCATGGCGGTCAGGTTCGCCAAGGCGGCCTTGGTGGTGGAATAAACCGCAAGCCGCTCCGCGGGCCTGACTTGGTTGATGCTGCTGACGGAAATGATCCGCCCAAATTTTTTCTCCGCCATGCGCGGCGCGAAAAAGCGGATGAGCTGGAACGACGACGCGACATTGGCCTGCATCTGGCGCTGGAATTCGGCGACCTCGAAATTCCCGAGCCCCGTGTAGGTCTGGACCGACCCGTTGAGCACGAGGATGTCGACGCCGCCGGTCTTGGCCTGCGCCTCGGCGGCCATGGCGTCGACCGCCTCGGGATCGCACAAGTCGCCGACCACGAAGTCGGCGCCGAGATCGGCGGCGGCGGCGGCAAGATGGCCGCTCGCCGTCGCGCCGTGCATCAGCGCCTTCGCGCCGGCGGCCGCAAGGGCCCGGGCGATGGCAAGCCCGATTCCGCGCGCGGAGCCGGTGATGAAAGCCGTTTTGCCGGACAAGTCAAACATGGCGCACCCTCTTTTCGCGCGCTTAACGAACATGCACCGTGGTTTCCTGCTTCTGCCCGTCTTGCGTCCAGCTCAGGCGATACTGGCCGCGGAATCCGCGGAACGAGACGGCGCCATCCTTGTCGGCGCACACCTTTTCCTTCGTTTTCCATTCGCCGTTGATCAGGTCGTCGAGGGCGTGGAAGGCGGGCTTCGGATCCATGTCGCGCGAGAAAAGTCCGGACACGGAGGGTTCGCCCGGCGCGCCGCAGTCGTCCACGACGTTCCACCAGGTGATGCCCATCATCGGCTTGACGCTGAACCACAGTCGGTAGAGATTGCGGGCGATGACGGCCTGGATGGCCTGTCCGCGTTCGTCGTTGTTGGGCGCCGTGATGGTGATTTCCGAGAGGTGGATTGGCAGTCCCGCCTGGCCGATGGTCTCCATCGTTTTCCAGATGCGTTCCGGCGACTGGATGTCCGTTTTGCCGTCGGCGATGTCGAGGCAGGTCTGCGGGTTGAACAGATGCATCTGCGCGCCCATGATGTCGATCCGGCAGCCGCGGGAGCGCAGGTCGTCGACCTGATCCGGATAGCACTGCCCCAGGTTGTAGTCGTTGATGTTGAGCCGGACGTTCCTGGGGAATGCGTCGTCAGCGATTTTAAATGAATGACAGGCATAATCGCCGGGCATGAAGCCGTAGACGCTCTTGCACAAATTCGCGCCCGGGACATGGTTCCCGCGCTCGAAATCGGTGGCGCTTTCGTTGCAGACGTCCCAGCTCATGACGCGATCCCCGTAGCGCTCCGCGATGACGCGGATGCGGCGCTCCATCTGTTCGTTCAGTTCGTTCACGAATTCAGGAATCAGCTTCTCGATCTCCGCCGCGCTTTTGCTCATGACATTGGTGCCGTTGCGGGTGTCGGTGAGCATCTGCACCAGGATTTCCTTCGGGAGCTTGGCCATCAGCCAGCGGGGATACTGCCACGTCGTATTCCCCCAGGTGAGCGTATGGCCATGAAGCCGGATTCCCTTCTTTTCACAAAATTCCACGACGGGGTCGGTCGCAGGGCGGCGCCAATGCGGCTCCAGCTTGGGCTCCTCGCAGGCGTTCCAGTATTCCGCCGAATCGCGGTACTCGGCCTTGAAGCGCGGCTTGCCCTCGACCGGCTCGAACGGCTGCCAGTAGAACGCGATGGTCGCGGAGTTGAAGAGCGTGCCGTAGAGTTCCTTGTACTTCCGGTTGCGCTCGTCGGTGCCGAGCTGGTCGAAGTTGAAGATGTGCGCACCGAAAAAGAAGTCATGCTTGACCAGTTCCGCGCGCACCTCCGTCCCTTCGGGCAACCCAAGGCTGAAACGGGCGTCGGCTTTTCGGTTCGCGTCGATGTCGCGGTCGATCTTCGCGTCGACCTCGGGGTTCCAGTAGTTCCAGTAGGCGGCGCTCATCGCGTCGCGTTGTTTTGTCGTCAGGCTCATTAGAAGTATCCGCCCTTGTCGATGATTTCCGAAATGGTGTCGCCCTGGCGCACCCAGGAGAAGATGTCGAGCTCGTTGCGCTCGATGCCCTCGGCGCGGAGCAGGACGTCGTAGGCGATTTCGCGCGGCACGCACAGCACGCCGTCGATGTCGCCGAAGATGATGTCGCCGGGGCGGATCGTCACCTTGCCGACGAGGATCGGCACCTGGTAGTGCGTGATCATGCAGCGGCCGAGCGAGCCGTTGCTCGTGCGGTACTTGTAGAACACGGGGAAGTCCTGCTCCAGAATCTGCTTCGTGTCGCGGATGCCGCCGGCGATGACCGCGCCGCGGATGCCCTTGGTGATGGCCGTGGCGGTCATGACGCCGCCCCAGAGCGAGGCTTCCGTGTCTTCCGACGTGTCCCACACGACGACGCCGTCGGGCTTGAAGTCGTCGAGCATCTGCGCGCGGAACGTCATTTCGCCTTCGATCATGACGTTGGGGGCGCTCTTGACGGTGAACGCCTCGCCGCAGACGGTCATCTCGTCGCGCAGCGGCATGATGGACGACGGCAGGTTCTGGTTGAGCAGGCAGAGCTCCCGCATGACGTCGTTGATGCATCCGGTGTACAGTTTTTCATAGCGCTCGCAAAGCTCGGCCACCGGAATCGGGAATTCGCAATTCGGAATCCTCTGGCGCGTGGCGATCAGTTTTTCGAGTTTCATCAAGCCGGCCTCTTTGGCCTGCTCTCTCATGTCTTTCAGCGACGGCATGGCAGAATCCTTTTGTTGATTGTTGTTCAGGGAATGACGATGTCGAATTCGTTTTTCAATTGCTTGTCCACGTGGATCGTGGTCGTCGCGCTTCGGTCGCCGACGCTGGCGACCAGCTCGTATTCGCCGTAGAAGCCCTTGAACACGAGGCTGTCGGCGGCGCCGCTGTCCAGGGAGAGGCAGGTGCGCCAGGTCTTTCCAAAGAGCTCCTTGAGCGCGAGGTAGGAAGGCTTGGGCGTGAAGTCGTGGCGGATCAGTCCGCCGTGGTAGTAGTTCTCCCCGGCGGTCATGTCGCCCGGAACCGTGCCGTGCGCGAAGCCGTCCACCAGATTCCAGTAGATGATCGCCTCCATCGCCGGGTGGCTGAACCACATCCGATACAGGTTCGTCAGGATTTCCGCCTGGATCTCCTCGTCCTCCGAAGTCCAGCGGTAGGCGGGGATGGTCAATTCGGTGATCTGGATGGGACGCCCGAGCCTGGCGTAGCAGTCGAGCACGTCGAAAATGCGTTCGGGATCGTAGAACGGGGCGGTCTCCGCCGCCTCGTCCTCCGCCCGGTGGAACATGTGGAACTGCATGCCGATGGAATCGATGCGCGCGCCTTTGGCGAGGGCGCGTTCGATCTGCATGTAGTAGGGGCTCCGGTTCCCGTGGAAATGGAGGTTGTCCCAGATGCGGCAATGGGCTTCGTTGATGATCAGGCGGTTGACGTGGAAATGGCGCTGGGCGGTTTCAAAGCTCCATTCGACGAAATCGGGCTCGTTGTAAAACGGGAATCGGCGGTTGTGGCCCCACCAGGTTTCGTTGGTCACCTCCCAGTCGGGAATCCGCTTTGAATACCGTTCCGCCAGCTCGCGGAAGCGCTTGTCGAGCAGGCGCTTCTCCGCCGCGACCTCCCGCGGCACCCACTCCGGCACAAACGAGGCGTAGTTGAGGCAGTGCGCCTTGGGCTGGATGCCGTTGGCTTCGCAGTAGTCGAGGCAGAGGTCGGGCGCGGGGCGGCGGTAGAGCTTCGGGCTGTCCTTCGCAAAACGCGGCTTGCCCTGCTCCGGCTCGAGGCCGCTCCAGTAGAACGGAAGCGTGGCGATGTTGAAGGCCTCGGCGAAAAGCCGCTCGTATTCGGCGTTCTGCTCCTTTTCCTTGAATTCGTCGAGCATGAAGAGGTTCGCGCCGTACTTGAAGTCGTGCGTCTTCTGCCGGATCTCCACATGCACGCCCTGCAGCGGCTGCTTGTCCGGGGTCGAAAAGCGAAGCCTGGCGAACCCCTTGCGGTTCGTTTCAATGCCATGCTCGATCCGATCCTCCATGTAGGCGCGTTTGCGCTCGAAAGGCTCCAAAACTTTTTTGCGTTCCATTTTCTTGTCTCCGGCTTTCGTGAATTACGACCACAGGCGATCGTTCGCCCACTCCTTGTCCCACTGCTCCGTCGATTCCCACGCGACCGGGAAGTCCTGGTGCAGCTTCTCGGCGATCAGCTCTTCGTTCAGCTCGTCGATGCCGAGGCCCGGCTTGTCGGGGACGGCGATGGTGCCGTCCTGGATGAGCGGGACGGGGACGCCCTTCACGAGACGCTCCCACCAGGGGACGTCGACGCTGTGCACTTCCAGCGACATGAAGTTGCGGGTCGCCGCCGCCACATGCACCGCCGCCATGCAGGCGACGGGGCTCTCGGCCATGTGGATCGACATCTGCGCCCCGTAGTCCTCGGCCATGTCGCCGATCTTCTTCGTCTCCAGGATGCCGCCCGCCGTCAGGACGTCGGGATGCACGACGGCCAGCGCCCCGGATTCCAGCAACGGCTTGAACGACTCCTTCAAGTACATGTCCTCGCCGGTGCCGATGGGCGTTGTCGTCGCGTTCGCGAGGCGGACGTACTGGTCGGTCATCTGCCAGGGGACGGGGTCTTCCATCCACGCGAGGTTGAACTTTTCGAGCCGCCGCGCCAGCTTGATGCAGTCCTCCACCGGGACGTGCCCGATGTGGTCGATGGCGATGGGGATTTCGTACCCGGTCGCCTTGCGGCATTCGGCCATGTAGTCTTCAAGGTAGTCGAGCCCCTTTTCCGTAATGTGGATGCCCGTGAACGGATGCGCCGTGTTGAACAAATCATACGCCTCGCCCCGCATGGCGCGCGGATCGATCGAGCCGTGGGGCGTCGAAAACACGGTCTTCTTGTATTCCTGCATCTTCTCCAGGAAGCCGAGCGGGGCGGACAGCGCGCCGGGGACGTCCATCAGCAGCTCGATGCCCAGATCCATCTTCAGGAAGGTGTAGCCCTGCTCCATGCGCTCCTTGAGCGCCTTGCCCATGTCGCGCCCGCCGCCTTCGGAATCGGTGTCGCAGTAGATGCGAATCCTGTCGCGGAACTTCCCGCCGAGGAGCTGCCAGATCGGGACGCCCCACGCCTTCCCCGCGATGTCCCAGAGCGCGACCTCGATCCCCGAGACGCCCCCGCCCTGCCGCGACATCCCGCCGAACTGCTTGATCCGGCGGAAAATCTTCTCCACGTTGCAGGGGTTCTCCCCGAGGATGCGGCTTTTGAGCATCGCCGCGTACGTCCGGCTGGACGCGTCGCGGACTTCGCCGTAGCCGACGATCCCCTGGTTCGTGTAGATCTTGATCAGCGTGCAGCGCTTCGGCGCGCCGTCGATGTCGGCGAAACGCATGTCGGTGATTTTGAGGTTTTTCGGGTCACAGCGCTTCGAGGTCATATCGGCTACAACTTTCCATGAAAAAAATGGTGGAGGTGAGGCAACTCGAACCCAGTGTCCGAAAAATAGGGGAAACATTATTTTGAGATAACCCCATCTGCCGGTTTTCGGGACTGCCGCACCGCCGTTCCTCTCTATTTTTCAAGAGCTGTTTCAGTTGTTTCGTCCATTGTTTTCAAGGTTTTATGCTCCTTTCTTTCAGATGAGATTTCGGATGATTCCAGCACATCCCAAGTGAGACAACACGGCCAGCGGCCCAGAGTGTCGCCCCACGCGGCGGACGAGGTCGGCTTCTTTCAGCTTTCGGATGTTCCATGTTGTCCTCATGATAGAGATGATTTTCTTGTTAGTTTTCTTGTCAGTCTCTGCGGCGGCAATCTCGTATGCCTGGCCCTTGGCCTTGAGAGTCCGTAGAATCTTGTCGAGCATGAAGTCGATGAACGGCCCGCACTCGCCGGTGGCGGTTGAGGCGCGGATTGCTTGGTAGTATTCCTGCTGGTGCGCCCAGACGATGTTCTCGACAGGCGCACCGTAGAACTCGTTGCGCCAGGAGCCGAGAAGCGTAGTCTGCCAGAGCCGCCCGGTGCGTCCGTTGCCATCGGGGAACGGATGGATGAACTCGAACTCGTAGTGGAACACGCAGCTCTTGATCAGCACCGGGTCTTCGCTGTCCGCAAGCCACGCGAAGAGGTCTTTCACGAGCGAGGGGACGTTGGCGAAAGGCGGAGCCATGTGGACAACGTTTCCGGCACCATCCATAACGCCTACATTGCAGTTCCGAAACTTTCCGGGGCGGTCGACGAGGCCCTTCGTCATCAAGCCATGCGCTTTCAGGAGGTCGTCGATGGAATACGGATTGAACGATTCTATCGCCTCGTAGGCGGCGTGTGCGCCCTTGACCTCGTCAATCTCGCGCTGTGGCCCCGACACGCGCTTGCCGGCGAGGATGGCCGTTATCTGCTCCTCGGTGAGAGTGTTGCCCTCGATGGCCGTTGTGCCGCGAATCGTGCGAATGTGGTTGATCTTGCGAAGCCGGACGCCGTCCGGGCCTTCGAGGATGATTCTGTACCGTTCAATGGCGGCTGCGATCTCGGCGATCAGATTCATCGCCTTGCCGCTCACCTTGTACGGCGGAATGTAGGGTTCAGATTTCTTCTTCATCAGATTCTCCTTTCACGCATCAGCGAGGTAGCCAATACCCATTGATGCGCGTGAAATTGTTGTCCGTTGCGTTTAAGCGACTTTGATTTATGGTGCTTTGGAAAGAGACAAATGATGTCCGCAAGCCAACCTATGCTGCAATGAACATGATTCTCCGGCCACCTCGGCAGCTTGCGGTAAAACCATATCGCCCATGCCGGAGCAGCGACGAGCAATGCAAGCGACCAATGGCAACCGACATACGTCAACGCCGCCGCCACAAGTGCTGACAGAACTGTTGCCGAGAACACGGCTCGCCATGTTCGGCTTACTATCCATCGCGGATCGGGGTCGATGTGTCGAGTGGCGTGTCGCATAGTTTATTCGTCATCCTCATAATAACTGGGGACAAGTTCAGAGAAGTATTTTCCTCCGGCTTCATCTATTATACCAAAACTCTCTTGCAAGTCCGGGTCTGAGCCATAGGCGTTTATATCATCTGCAATCGAATCAAGAGGCGTGCATGGAATTTCATCCAACGCAATCCAGCTGACTGCGTTGGGATCAGCTCCTTTTTCAATCATGAACTTGATGAGTTCCTTATTGTGATAAGTCGCGCTGTAAAGCGGTGTGCATTCACAATACGGACAAAAATCAATGTCGCATCCATGCGAGATCAAGAGGTCAACTATCTCATGGGCGTTTTTGATTGCGGCATCACGGTTTTCAGAATCACCGACTGCGTCAAACAGCCTTGGTATTAGTCCTTCCGCATAGCGTCCGCCACTTGTTGCATTGGGATTTGCCCCTGCTTTCAAAGCAGACTCTACCTTGGCAGGATCAAGCTTCTCGCAAGCTTCAATAAGTTCTTTGTCCAACGAAGATGGAGATTTATTCATAACCTCCTCTCCGTTCAGGAATGCAAGCTCATCTTCCGTCAAATCAACGAAGTATTTTTCAATAGCATCCCATTTAGGCGCCGGCGTTTCATGATAGTCAGGAATGGTGTTGTCAAACTTGGGGGAATGGCTGACATTAGGTTGGTATACGGCATTATCGGGAATTACCACTTCCTCTAACCGCTTTAATGTATCCCACGGGTGGGGTCGCGCCGGTGCACGACCAAGCGCGCATTTGACTTCGCCCTTGTTCGCGAGGCTGCGCATGAGACGCCTGAATTCGGTGCAGTATTCCCGCGCTCTGTCGGGTGCCTTGAACCTAATGGTATTAAAACATTCGCTTGCCTCCACTATGTCGAAAGCGAGCGCCTCGGCTTCCGCGTCAGCCAGCCTCTTGCGGGCCGACTCCCAAAGCATCCGAGCATAATACGGGCTTTGCTTTCCATACCAGCCATAGTAATCGTCGCTCCCACCGTAGTGCGATTCGCACCCTCCGGCTGGCGCGTAGATGGCAACGGGGACAAAACCGTTGTGCTGATTGAACCTATGTATCAGCTGAAGTTTTCGGATTTGCTTCCAAGAGTACAACTCGTCGAGATGCTTTACTTTCATGTCGAAGCCTCCTCCGTCTCATCCCATATAGCCTTGAAGTGCGGCTTTGCGGCGAGGAACTCGTCCACGGCGGACTTGAAATCTTCGTAGGAATAGTATTCGATGGCGTTGAACTTCCATCCTTCCTTCGTGACATATATGTCATGGAGCATTTCAATCGCTGCCATCTCATACGTGATTCGGTCGAAGTACAACGAGTAGGCGGTTCCTAGCTCTACGAAACTCCAATGTACATACTTCTCCGTACACTCGAATTTCTCGTGGTAGATTCTCGCACATTCAGCCACTCCGCAATCGCACGTGAACAGCTCCTGTTCCCCTCGCTCTTCACCAAGGGAATTCAGAAGAGCGTAAGGTGAAATCGAAGTGGCTACAGTACGATTCGTGGCAGGGTCTTTCACTTCGATAGACCAGAAGAATCCATCTTCGGAATCGGCGGATTTCACGAATGGCGACTTCTCGATGATTTGCATTCCGTCATCCATTGAAACCTCCAAACTCTTGCTGCGTGGCCGATTCCTTTTTCTTTTTAAGCCATGCGCGATATTCGTCGGTGGCCTTTTTGAATTCAGCCGATTTCGTATAGAGGTAGCAGCCCTCAAGCGGCCATCCGTTCAGAACCTGCTCGGCAAGACGCGTCGCCTTAAGAATCTCATCTATGCTTACTTCATTCGGGATTGCCTTGTTTGTATTGAAATAGTGCGCCAGATACTTGTAAGACGGGTTGTCAACGCCCAACCGCCTACACACCAGCCAAGAGACCGTCTCCGCCTCAAACTCCATTGCGCCGTGAGAAAGGCGACGAATGCCCTCCGTGATTTTCTTCGGATTGTAGCAGTTGGGGAGATGGCTACAAAACAGATGCCCAAGTTCATGGAGAATGGCGGCGAATTTCACAGACGTACTCGACCCAGCGCTTACGCGAATCGAATAAGCAGGACGCCATTCCGTCGGGCATCTGTCTTCGCGGTCGAACACAAGGCTGGGATCGTTTTCCCGTCCGACCTCCAATTTCCCCGAATAGCTCTCGCCCGTCCTCATTTCCCCATAGACGATTCCCCAATACTTGAGATTATCGATGAGCTTGCGGAAGCGTCCCTCGTCAACCTGCTGGGTCGGATCGCCATCGTATGGCTTTGCAAGCTCCTCTTTGAATCCGTCCTGCTTGTTCGGAAGCACCATCGTGTCGCCAACGTCATACACATAGTAAACGGGCGAGAACGGCCACAAGATGACCAGCGGTCGCCTGTCATTGATGACGGTGCGGTTGTATTTCAGCCAGCTTCTGGCCGGCAACACAAAACGCGCGCCGGGATTCTGTATGTGAATCAGCATGGCATTGTAGGGAGCATACTTCTTGAAGTGCGCAGTAAAGTTCAACAGCTCCCTGAACTTCTCGGAGGAGGCGTAATCTTGAACTGTCGCAAACAGCTCATCGATGCCTTTGCGGAGCATCATCTCTGATACTGATTTTATTAATGATATTTCGCAATAGCCAGCAATGAACGCTTGTATTGCGCAAGACGTTACATTACCTTCTGAAACATATGGCGCACCCTGTCCAGGCGGCTGTTTGGACGGCGGGGCTGGATGACCGGCTGGCCGACAGCGGCCTGATACCCTTTCAGTTCCGTCAGGCACACGCTCTGCCCGTTGGTGTAAAAGGCCAGATCAGTACGGTATGCCTGTATACAGCGGGCGGGAATCTCGCCAGTAAAGACAACTTCATCCTTTTTTACCTGGACCGTTTCGATGGTGGCACAGTAT
>JBMNOD010000045.1:0-27031 GCA_050942875.1 Kiritimatiellia bacterium | reverse complement strand
GTCCCCGCCGCGTGGCGATTCCTCCCCAACACACGCGGCGAGGACGCCGCGTCCACTTTCGCCGCGTCCACTTTCGCCGCGTCCACTTCCGCCGCGTCCACTCTTCATCCCTTTCTGCGCCCTCACATACTCGCGGAACCGCGACATGTCGTCTGCATGGCGAACGATGTGGTCGAAGGACTCCTTCTGCCAGAAGGCGCCCTTGCGACCCAGCCGTTCATTGATGGCATGCGCCGTGTAGGACTTCCAGCCCTGCACGATGTCCGAGAGCGTGTAATCGCCGAGAGGCGTCACCAGCACGTGGACATGATTGGGCATGATCGCAAAATCGTCCAGGCGATAGCGGACGTTGTCGAACCGTTGAAACGCCGCTTCCACCAAGGCGTGGATTTCCGGCTTTTGCAGTTCGCACGCGCCCAGCCCCTCGTCCAGCCATTGCTCCCATCGTTCGGAGAAAAGCCGGTCGTATTCGGCCTGCGTGGCAATGTCATGAGGCTCGGGATGGCGCGCCAGCCATGCGTCGCGTTCGGACATCCACTGCTGCACGCGCTCGGCGGGCATGGAGTCCGCCGTGCGCCACGTCACAAAATACGTCGCCCCCTGCTGCCGCCAATGCGGCAGGTTCCCCCCTCGCAGGAAGCCGATCGGCTGCTTCGGATCGAAATACGTCTTCCAGGCCAAAGTGGACGCGACGGTCATGGTGGACGCGGCGTCCCCGCCGCGTTGCGCCTCCTCTCCAACACACGCGGCGTTGATAGTGGACGCGGCGTCCCCGCCGCGTTGCGCCTCCTCTCCAACACACGCGGCGTTGATAGTGGACGCGGCGTCCCCGCCGCGTTGTATTTTTTCTTTTTCCACACACGCGGCGAGGACGCCGCGTCCACCCTCGCCACCTGGCCCATCAAACAAATCCATTTCGACAAAACGCGGCGGGGACGCCGCGTCCACACCTGCCGCGTCCGCATTCGCTCCAGCATCGACACGCGGCGAGGACGCCGCGTCCACTTTTTCTGCCGCGTCCACTTTTTCTGCCGCTTCCGCATTCATCTTCAGCACGGCATGGCCCGTCGTGCCCGAGCCCGCGAACGAGTCCAGGACAAGGTCGCCCGGATTCGTCGCGATTTGCAAAATCCGCTCAATCAAACGCACGGGCTTGGGCGTGTCGAAAGCCGTTTGCGTTCCCATGATCGACTGGATTTCCTTGCGGGATTCATCCGTATGCCCAACTTCTTCATGCGGCCACCAAGTCCACGGAACAAGCCCTTCTGCTTCTGATAAGAAATACTTTCGTCGAGGAACGCCATTGCCATCTCGTCCAAACCAAATTCGATTGTCTTTGGTGAACTCATGAAAGACGCTCTCAATTACTTTCCAGCACGTTCCTTCGGGCGGGTGGTGCCTCTTTCCGTTAGGCGCAACAATCTCATACATTTGATTGGGCCGAAACCCTTGAGCAGTCAGGGAAACACTTTGCCACGGCCCGCGTGGATCATTGTCTGGATTCTTGTATAACGATGTCTGTTTTCCCGTAAGCGGCACCAAGTTTCGCTGTTCCTTGAACTTCTCGGGATCCATTGCGTAAACAAGCAGGTATTCGTGAACATCGCCGATCGCTTCGCGGTTTTCGCGAGAATAGCGTTTTTGCCAGACGTTGCAGGCGATGAAGCGGTCGCGCCCGAAAATTTCGTCCATCAGGATGCGGAGCAACGAGATTTCGGAGTCGTCCATGGATATCCAAATGGATCCATCCCGTCGCAGGAACTGCTTGAGCAACGCCAGCCTCGGGTACATCATGCAGAGCCAGCGGTCGTGGCGGTCGAGGGTTTCGCCTTCCTTGCCGACGATCTTGCCGAGCCATTCGCGGATGACGGGGCTGTTGACGTTGTCGTTGTAGGCCCAGCCTTCGTTGCCGGTGTTGTAGGGCGGATCGATGTAGATGCACTTGATCTGTCCGGCGTAGTACGGCAGCAGCGCCTTGAGCGCCAGCAGGTTGTCGCCCTCGACGATGAGGTTGCCGCTGCCGGGGTCGCCGACGGAGAGGGCGGGAACGTCCTTGAGCAGATGGTAGGGCACTTGCAAATGGTGGTTGACGACGGCTTCTTTTCCGATCCAGTTCAGCGTGGGCATGTCATTCAAAAGGTTCAAAACGGGTTGGTCGCGGGGCGGCGGGGTGGACGCGGCGCCCCCGCCGCGTGGCAATCCTTCTCGCACCACACGCGGCGTCTCCAGTGGACGCGGCGGGGACGCCGCGTCCACTTGTCGATGCAATTAAACCACGCCGCCCCCCGTTCCGCAAGCAAAAAGTAATGGCGGAAGCGGCGCGGGTGCGCAGGGTGGACGCGGCGACCTCGCCGCGTGGCGTGTCCTTCTTGCATTACACGCGGCGGGGACGCCGCGTCCACTGCGCCGCGTCCACTTGTCGACACACGCGGCGGGGACGCCGCGTCCACTGCGCCGCGTCCACTTGTCGACACACGCGGCGGGGACGCCGCGTCCACTTGTCGACACACGCGGCGGGGACGCCGCGTCCACTGCGCCGCGTCCACTGCGCCGCGTCCACTGCGCCGCGTCCACTGCGCCGCGTCCACTGCGCCGCGCGAAATCAATGATCCGTCTGATCGGACTGATTCGGACTGATCAAATCCCCTGGCCGCTCATCACGATCCTGCATGGACAACGCCCGCAGAATTGGCTAAGATTCCAGACATTCCCAAACCCCTGTCGTGAACGCCCCGTGCGAAACGCAAGTTGACAGGCGTCGCCCGCCGCAGCTCACGCGCTTCCACACGAAAGCCCCAACGAAACGCTTCCAAGGAACACCCCACATGACGCAGGCAAACAACAACCCATCCGCGACCCTGTCCCTCAACGGCGACTGGAAGCTGGAATACTGGCAGCAAGCATCGGCGGAGGAAGCCGTCCGGGAACTTGCCGACGTGCCCAAGGACGCCCGGTCCGTCAAGGCGACCGTCCCGGGGAACTGCGAGCTCGACCTGGTCAACGCCGGCCTCCTGCCGCCCATGGAAACCGGCATGAACGTGCGGATGCTGCGCGCGTATGAAGGCCACCAATGGCTTTACACCAAGACCTTCCCCTGCCCGGAACGCCAGCCGGGAACGCGTCAGGAGCTCGTGTTCGGCGGCATCGACACGTTCGCCGACGTGTTCCTCAACGGCACGAAGCTCGGGTCGGTCGAGAACATGCTCATCCCGCACCGGTTCGATGTCACGAACGTCCTGCAGCCGGGCGAGAACGTCGTCCAGGTGCTGATCCGAAGCGCGTTTCTCGAATCGCAGCTTTACGATGTCGGCGTCCTCGGCTACCACATGAACGTTGCGGATGGCGAGCCGATTCGCAAGGCGTCGCACATGGGGGGCTGGGACATCTTCCCGCGCATCTACTGCGCCGGGCTCTGGCGCGATGTGAGCCTGGTCTCCGTGCCGCCCGTGTCGATCGGCAACGTGGCGTGGATGTTCGGCGACTTCAATCCCGACTTCACGAAATGCAACGCAAAGGTGCAGTTCCGCGTCAAAGGCCCCATTGAGGCCTTCGCGTGGGGCAACAAGGTGCGGCTCACGCTCTCGCGCAACGGGAAGACGCGCCATGCGGCCGAAAAGGAATACGTCGCCGTCCAAAACGAACTGCGTTTCAACCTCGACAAGCCCGATCTCTGGTGGCCCAGGGGGATGGGCGAAGCCGCGCTCTACGACGCGACGATCGAGGTCGTCGCCGACGGCGGCGCCGTGCTCGCGAACGACACGCGCAAGGTCGGCATCCGCCTCGTCGCGCTGGAGCGCGACGACATCCATTCCAAGGAGCGCCCCGGGCAGTTCCTCTTCCGCGTCAACGGCGAGCCGTGCTACATTCGCGGATCGAACTGGGTGCCGGTCGATGCGTTCCCGTCCCGGCAGGCCGCGCGCATCGTCCCCACGCTCGAGATGTTCGAGGATCTCAATTGCAACATGGTGCGCATCTGGGGCGGCGGCGTCTACGAGCCGGACCTGTTCTTCGACTGGTGCGACGCGCACGGGCTCATGGTCTGGCAGGACTTCATGACGGGGTGCGCGGTCTTCCCGCAGGACGACCGCTATGCCGCGCTCACGGCGGAGGAGGTGAAGGCGGTCGTCCTCCGGCTCCGCAACCGCCCGTCGCTCGTCCTCTGGAGCGGCAACAACGAAAACGACGGCGCCGGGAGCTTCGGCTGGAACTCCCTGCGCGAATTCAAGCAGGACTGCAACCGCGACCGCAATTCGCGGCGGACCATTCCCGGCGTGCTCTTCGAGTACGACATCACGCGCCCCTATCTGCCCAGCTCGCCCTACGAGTCGCCCGACGTGCGCGCCGGCAAGGCCAGGCCGAGCGAGCTGCACCTCTGGGGCCCCCGCGAATACTACAAGACGCCTTTCTACATCGATTCGTTCTGCTGGTTCGCGAGCGAAATGGGCTACCACGGATGCCCCAGTCGCGCCTCGCTCGAAACGATGATGACGAAGGACCGCGTCTATCCCTGGAAGGGCAAGCCGGCGGCGTTCGAGAAGGACCATCGGCGTCTGGACTGGAACGACGAATGGCGGCTCAAGGCCTCGAACCCCTACATGAAGGGCTCCGGCCTCTGGACGCGCAACGACCTCATGACGAATCAAATCCGCCTGATGTTCGGCGGCGTGGACACCGATTTCGACACGTTCATCGAACAGTCGCAGTTCGTCCAGGCCGAAGCGATGAAGACCTTCTGCGAGGTCTTCCGCAGCCGCAAGTTCACGCGCGCGAACGGCCTGATCTGGTGGAACGTCCGCGACGGCTGGCCGCAGCTTTCCGACGCCGTGGCGGACTACTACGGCGGGAAGAAACGGGCGTACCACGCCCTGAAGAACGCGCAGCAGGACCAGATCGTCTGCATCGTCGACGACCACACCGCCTGGGCGATCAACGACGCCCCGCGCGCGGTGCAGGGCACGGTGAAGATGACCGACGCCGAATCGGGCGACGTGCTCCTGGAGCGGACGTTCGACATCCCGGCGAACGGGAAGCGCGCCCTGGGCACGATCCCGTTCGCCGGACAAGGCGTCGTCCTCATCGACGCCACGCTCGACGGCAAGCCTTATCGCAACCACTTCCTCCACGGCGAACCGCCGTTCGACTACCGGCAAATCAAAGGATGGATGGAATGAAGCGCTTGGTCGGGATCGACATCGGCGGCACGAAGTGCGCGCTGTCAATCGGAGCATCCGAGGAGGATTCGATTCGAATCCTGCATCGCGAGGAGTTCCCGACGCAAGGGCTGGCCTGGCAGGAGGCCCTGGAAGAATTTGGAAGGCGAATCGACGCCGTGCGTCGCCCGCGGTCGTTTGACATCGCCGCCATCGGGATCAGCTGCGGCGGGCCCCTCGACTCGACGCGCGGCCTGATCCTCTCGCCGCCCAACCTGCCGGGCTGGGATCGCGTGCCCGTCGTCAAGTTCTTCTCGGATCGCTATCACGTGCCGACGAAGCTCCAGAACGACGCCAACGCCTGCGCCTGCGCCGAATGGACGTTCGGCGCCGGGCGCGGCGCGAAGAACATGGTCTTCATCACGATCGGCACCGGGTTCGGCGCGGGCATCGTCATCGACGGCAAGCTCTATTCGGGGACGAACGACAACGCCGGCGAAATCGGGCACATCCGCCTCGCGCCCACGGGGCCGGTCGGCTACAACAAGGCGGGCAGCGCCGAGGGGTTTTGCTCCGGCGGGGGCATCGCCCGCCTCGCAAAGATCCGCAAGGGCCTCGACATCACGGCGAAGGAGCTCTTCGCGCGCGTCCGCGCCGGCGATCCCGACTGCACGGAAATCTTCCGCGAATCGGCGGAAAAGCTCGCCATGGCCCTCGCCTTCTTGATCGACGTCCTCAACCCGGAAGTGATTTCGCTCGGCGGCCTCTACATGCGCAACGCCGACCTTTACGAGCCCATTCTCGAGCCCATTCTGGAATCCGAAACGCTGCCGTTCGCCCGACAGGTCTGCCGCATCGTCCCCGCAGGACTTGGCGAAAACATCGGCGACTACGCAGCCCTCGCCGTTGCGAATCTTCAAGCATGAAAGGAAGCTGACATGACACTGGAAGGCAAGGCAATCCTCGTGACCGGCGGCAGCCCGGGCTACGGCCATGGCATCGCAAAAACCCTGAAGTCGAAGGGCGCGTCGAGCTGCCGTCTCTCGCGAACCATCATGCAACTGGGCCAGGCGGCCGGCACGGCGGCCGCGCTCGCGCTGGAAACTTCATGCGCCCTGCGGGCCTTGCCGCCGGCCCTGCTGCGCGACGCGCTCCGTCGGCAACATGTCTCGCTCACGTGGCCGCCACCCGAGAACATCGTCGAGCATTTGATGATGGAGCATTGAACCGCTGGAGGCGAAGGGAAAAGACATGAAGGACAACGGGAGAAAGACGGTTCTGGTTCTGCTGTCTCCAATCGGAGATTATTCGATGCAGATGTTCGAGGGGATCCAGAAGTTCGCTCGCACGACCGACTGGCACCTTCAAACGGTGGAATATGCAAGGAAAGAGTCCGGCGGCTATCGTCTGACTTGTGCGCTGATGGGATCGAACATCGAGGATTTGCTCGATTTCTGGAAGCCGGATGGATGCATCGTCGACAGCGGCCAGCCGGAGAATTTTCTCCGTCCAGCGGACTTCGAGGGTTGTCCGACGGTGTTTCTCAACCGGCATCCACCCGCCGACCAGCCGGACATGGTTTGCGTCTACAGCAATGCGGAGTCGATCGTCAAGGTGGCGGCGCGGGAATTGCTGATGACCGGATACAAGGACTTCGCCTACGTTCCGTGGCCGGAAGACACGCCATGGAGCGCCGAACGTGGCGACGCGTTCGCGAAGATCATTCGTCTGAACGGCAAGGCGCTTCACACCTTCGACTATCCCGAGGAGTCGCGTGGCGGCGTCCGGACCATCGACTTCCTCATGCCTTGGCTCGTTGCCCTGCCGAAGCCCTGCGGCGTGTTCGCGGCATGCGATCTGATTGCCGAAAGCGTCTTGCTGGCCTGCACGCGAATGGGCTTCCGCGTGCCGAAAGAGGTGGCGGTCGTGGGCGTGGACAACTTTGTGCAGGTATGCGAGAACAGCCGGCCGACGATCTCCAGCGTAAGGCAGGATTTCGAAAAAGCGGGCGTCATCGCGGCGGAAACCTTGGCGGAGATGATGGAGGAAGAAACGTTGTGCGTGCCGTCGCGGACGTATCCGGCGGGGGAATTCGTCCGCCGGGAGTCTTCGCGCGTCATCAAGGGTGGAGACCGGCGGGTGGCGAAGGCGCTGGAATACATCCGGCTTCATGCACGCGAGGGGATCGGCGTGAAGGACGTCGTCGCCGAGATGGGGTTGTCGCGCCGGACGGCCGAAATGCATTTCCGGGAAGCGACCGGGCACAGCATCTTCGACGAGATCAACGAGGTTCGCTTCGCCAAGGTCTTCGACCTCCTCCGCAATCCGCTGCAACAGCTTGACGCGGTTCCCGATCTCTGCGGATTCAACACCGACGTTGCCCTCCGCAAGGCCTTCCGCCTCCGCACCGGCATGTCCATGCGCGACTGGCGGAAACGGAACCGATTGATTTGAGATGGATCGAGCGAATGCGCCGGTTTGCGCGCGCTGCGCAAAAGTGTCGTTATTTTTGGTTGGAAAGTATCTTTTTTCTAGAAGATTGTGGTAGAATCATGATGTGCCATGAGAAATCGGTCACGGAGAGCGTTGTCGCTTGTCTGGTGAATCTTTGAAAAGAGGAGGAGATGTCATGATGAGGAGCTTGATTGGATTTTGCGCCGGAATCATTCTGGTGTCATCGGCAGTTGCCGAAGATTATATTGTGAGCGTCGATACGACCCTTGGCGACGGGGGAACCGTGACGGCGCAGTCGGTGGATTTTGACTACACAGGGCTTTCCTTCGACTTTTCGGGGGGCGCGGACACGCTCTCGTTCTTCAACCCGGTCGATGTCAACGGGACGACCTTTACGGTAGCCGTTCCTTCGGGAAAGACGGCCTGCATGCCCAATGGCCTGACGGATTCCGTCGCCACGCCCACGGGGAACAACCATCCGGGCAGACTTGTGCGCGCGGGGGACGGCAGACTTGTGCTTTCAAATCTGGTCGGCGAAGTCAGCGCCTTGAACATCGTCAAGGGCACGACCGAATTCAACGGGGGTTCGGCGACCATCCATGCGGTGCGGCATGGCTATGGAGCAACGGGCGTTTTCAACAACATGACCATCTTGTCATACGGCCAGTACGCCATGCTTGCCGGCGGCGGAACGGCCAATTTCAACAATTGCGCCTTCAGGAAGTACAACCAGTATGACGGGAATTTCGTCGACATCAACAAAGGCGTCTGGAATCAGAACGGCGGCTCGTTTGGCACAGGCGGCGGCGCCTATGGAATCGTCGCCATCGGCGGTTACAACCAGTGGAGCGAGGATGGCGCAAATGCCACCTACAATCTGACCGGAGGCGGGACCTTCCAGGTCCAAGTCCTGTTGAGTTTGGGCGGCCAGACGGCGACGGGGGCCGGCACGGGGACGTTCAACCTCGTGAACGGCACGGTGACCCATGACAGCGGATCGCATTTCATCGGCAATCATGCGGGGGCAACAGGCGTTTTCAACGTGATCGGCGGGACGTACAAGATGGACTGGCTCGGTTCAACGCGCCAGATCACCGTCGGATACGCGGGCACCGGCGAACTCAACGTCCGCGGCGGAACCGTGCTGCTGGCAGGCCGCAACGCGAATCATGCCGACCTGATGATTGCGCGGGAAGCAGGATCCTGCGGGACGGTCTCGCTTACGGCGGGCACGATCCGCCTCGAGCGGACATCTGCGCGGATTCGCGGTGGCGCGGGCACGAGCTCGCTCGTCATCAACGGCGGCACGTTGCGCACGGATGCGGCAATGAGCGTGCCGACCGATCCGTTGACAACGTTTGCGGTGGGGCCCACCGGCGGCGTGATTCAAGCGCTCGCGGATCTGACCCTGACGCAACCGCTCACGGCCGCCGATGCCGACATGGAACTTGGCGGCGTCCTGAAGAAGACGGGGCAAGGCACGTTGACGCTTTCCGGCGCCAACAGCTATCGTGTGCCCACGCACATCATGGCGGGCTCGCTCGCGCTCGCCGAAGAAGCCACGCTCTCGCCTTATTCCGAATTGTGGGTGGATTCCGGCGTCGCCGTGGATTTGGACGGTGCGGTGGCGCAGACCGTGGGCGGACTCGCAGGGCAGGGCGTGATTTCCAATGCCGTTCTTGCCACGTCGGGGAACATCCATCCGGGCGGGACGAACGAGGTGGGCGTGTTGACGCTCGCGAACAGCTCGCTTTCCTTGGGGCCGGGGGCGCGCCTCGTCGTGGACGTCGATCAACAGGGCGTTTGCGATCGCCTTGTCGTCACAGGGACGACGCCGGTCGATCTTTCAAACCTGACGATCGTGGTCCATGGCGCGGATCCGGACGCGCAACGAATCGGCCCGATCCTTCAAATCCCGGCTGGCGTGACGGGGGCGCCGGAGGTGTTGGGGACGCAATGCATGCATCTGCATCCGGCGGGCAACGGAGACTATGTGCTGTTGAGCACCCGGTTCATGATCATTGTCAGATAGCGAGGGCCTGGGACATGGCGTGGAATCGAATGGCGAGAATCGCGGCAACCGTTTGCCCGGCGTTGTCCGTTTCGGCGATGACGACCGTGCCGCCCTACGGCATGTGCATACACCGCATGCACTTTCCCGGAGACCGGGCGGCCGCTTTCCCGGTTCTCTCGGAAAGCGGGGTGCGATACATTCGCTGCGACATCGACTGGCGGTGGCTCGAGCCCGAGAAGGGCGTGTTCGACTTCGCGCCATGGGACGCGTTGTTCGCGGACGCCGAGCGATCCGGCCTCAAAATCCTGCCGATTCTGCACCGCGGCGCCAAGTGGACCGAACCCTTGATGGAACATCTTGACGACTGGGCGAACTACGTGCGCGTCTTCACGGAACGGTACGGTCGCCACGTCGACGCCATCGAAATCTGGAACGAGGCCAACCTTGGGCATTGCTTCCCGGGCGCGCCCGGCGACTATGCGGAGGTTCTCCGCATCGCCTACACGACGATCAAGGAAATCGATCCTCGCATCCGCGTGACCACGTCGGGGTTCGCCGGCGCCGCGGTTCCGTATCTCGAAGCCATCTACCGTTCCGGCGGCAGGGACACATTCGATGTGGTCAACTTCCATTTCTATGCCTTCCCCCACGATTTCGAGGATCGCTTCGAAGAGGAGTTCACGAAACTGCGCCGGACGATGAAAACGTTCGGCGATGGCGAGAAGCCCGTCTGGTTGACGGAGACCGGCTATCCCACGCAACATCCAAGCTTGTCGGCCCACGGACTTCTCAAGAACCAGTTGCCGGAATTCAACGCATCGCGAAAAAGCTGGCGTGCGGATCTGGTGACGCTCGGGGACGAGACGGACGATCAACTGGCGGGTTGTCGGCGCCTCTTTGCGTCCGAACTGCCCGAGGGGTCCTCGCTGCGATTTGTGGGCGCCGGGGCATTGGCGGAAACGCTTGCATCCGATCCGCCCGACCTGCTCGTCTATCCTTTTCATGAGAAATTCCCCGCCGACAGTGTCGAACACGTCCTGGCGTTCATCCGTCAAGGCGGCGTGTTGGCGCAGTTTGGCGAAGCGCCCATGACGTACTTGGCAAAAGCGGATGCGGACGGGGTCTACGTCGCGTCCAAACGCCCGGACGGCGCCTCCGCGCGGCGTCGGTTCGGATTCGACGTGACGGTCGCCTACAGTGATCGGCGCGCGCCAGTCAATGCAAATGTCACGGCAGTTCCCGCCTGCTCGAACACGTTGATACGGGCGCGATGTTCGCGCTGGATTCATTCCGTTCCCTCGACGGACCTGCCGGGACTTTCCCTGACGCCCCTGCTCACAACAAAGGCTGAAGACGGCACGGAGTGGATTGCCGCGGCGAGACTGAAGATGCCAGGCGAGGAAGCGGGAGGGGTGCTCGTCAGTTGTCTTGACGAAAAGGACGAAAACCTCTTCCCGTCGGACGAGGCGCGGCAGGCCAAGATGGTGCCCAGGACATTTCTCGCGGCCGAACACGTCGGCGTGGAGCAGGTGTTCTGGTATGTTTACAAGACATGGGAGGGCAAAACGCCGGAGCGGATGTTCGACCGCGAAAAGTTCTTCGGCGTTGTGCATCCCGCGCAGGACGCGAAAAAGCCGGCGATGGTGGCGATGACGGCTTTCGCACAGGCTCGCCCACCCGGTTCTCTTCGTCACGAGGGCTTGTGGAAAGACGACCTCGATGGTTTGTTCCATCCGCAATGGACGACGCCGGAGGGCGTGGCGTCGGGAGCGCTCTGGCTGCGATCGCGTCGCCTTGCAGACCCGCCGCGAACGGCAATGACGTTGTCGTTCGATTCGGACAAGATGACGTTCAGGGACTGCATGGGACGTCCGCTTGCAAACGTTGTCGAGTTGGGCGGCGGACGCTACCGTCTGCCAATCGGCGATGCGCCGGTGTTCTTCCATGGCGGGCGTCTCGTGACGACGATAGGGGCGGCGCTTGCGACGGCGCGTGCAGACCACCCGCGGCTGTGCGTAAAAGGCGCATCGGATTTTGCGCGTCTGCGCTCGCGGATTGACTCGCAACCGGAAGGTCTCGTTGCCCGGATTTCGCGCATGGCTCTGTTGGAAGCCGATGCGTTGCTGGACGCTCCGCTTGTCGAAAGAAAGCTCGAAGGCCGTCGCCTGCTTGCTGCGGCCGGGAAGGTGCGGGATCGCGTGGAGACGCTTGCCGGAGCCTTCCAGTTGACGGGGGACAGCCGGTACTCGACACGGGCGAAACGCGAGCTGCTGGCGGCGGCGGCATGGGAGGACTGGAATCCATCCCATTGGCTTGATCCGGCGGTGTTGCTCAGCGCCGTGGGCATCGGCTACGATTGGTTGTTTGACGAATGGACCGACGAAGAACGGCGCTTGCTGCGCGAGAGTTGTGCGACCAAGGCTTTTGACACCATCCACGGAATGGGACGCGCAAACGATTTCTGGCGCAACGGCGACAGCAATTGGACGACGACCTGTTGGGCGGGGGTGCTGAAGGCCGTCCTGGCGTTCCACGAGGACATGCCCGAGCGGGCGGAGCCTCTCATGTCCGAGGCGGTCCGCCGATTGCCATGGCCGATGCAGATGCTTGACCCCAGAGGATGCTATCCGGAAGGGCCTTCCTACTGGGGATCCATCATCAACCACGCTGTTGCCGTGGATTGCCTTGAATCCGCACTCGGCACGTCGTTCGGTCTCGCGGATTTTCCAGGATTGAAGGCAACGGCGGATTACATGGAGTGGATGTCCGGAACCAGCGGATTTCTCTACAATTACAGCGATTCGGGAACGACGCCCTACTTCGAACGGACTTTCCGGCCGTTGCAGATTTGGTTTGCGCGTCGCTTCGGACAACGGGACATGGCGGAATGGGATTTGACCGCACTCGAACAATTGTTGACGGATTGGAACCCGGGCGCCCCCCTGCCCGAGCTTGGCATGAACAAGATCCTTTTGGCATTGTGGTGTTTGGACGTGCCGATGGAAAAGTCCTCGGCAGCCCCGTCGCGGCCTCTTGATTGGCATTCCGGAGGAAGCGTGCCCGTTGTCGTCATGCGCGGTGGCCGCGGGAAGGACGCGGCCTACCTGGGCTGCAAGGGAGGAAAAGGAGCCGTCAGCCATGGCCACGACGACAGCGGATCCTTTGTGTTTGACCACAAGGGCGTTCGCTGGGCGCTGGATCTCGGAGCCAATCCCTATTTTGCCATTGAGAAGACAGGAATCAACCTCTGGGACAATTGGGCGCGCGAACCGGAGCGGTGGAAGGTGTTTCGACTGTCCAATCGTGGACACAACGTCGTTGCGATTGACGACAGGCCATTTGACAATTTCGGTTTCGCGGATTTCACGAAGACCGATTTTTCGGAGGCGATCGCCTCGGCCGCTTTGAATCTCGATGAGACCTATTCGCGTCAAGCCACGTCGGCACGGCGCACGTTCGCGCTGGAACGAGAGACCGGCGCGTTGACCATTACGGATGAATTCACGGGGCTTCCCCCCAAGGCGCAGGCCGTTTGGCGTTTGTTCACGGGCGTTGCCGACGCACATCGTTGTGCTGACGGCGTTGAGCTCGCTGAAGGCGGCCATCGCAAACGGTTGTCGATGAAAGCCACCGCAGACGGCGACTGGGCGGTTCGCCCGGCGAATGAACTGCTGAACGCGTGGGATGCTCCGCTTGATGGCATCACCGTGATTGAATTCAAGGTGTCCGTGCCCGATGATGGGGCATTGAAACTTGTGGCGAGGCTCGACGATGTTCTTTCGCACGCCAGTCGCTAGGATCGACGCAATTACACCTCGCGACTACCAGGCCTTTCGTGCCGCCGGCCCCGATCTGCCCGAAGCCGAGCGCGACGCCGCGTTCGCCGCCCACCCCTGCCTCCGCCGCTACGACGAAGCCTTCGACAAGGTCTTCACCGAAATTCAGACGACGCTGGTGACGAACCGCCCCGCCGTATGGCTGCTCTACAACATGGGGGTTGTGGTCAAGACTCCCCAAACGACCTTTGCAACCGATCTCGTGCATCGGCAGGGCGTCCGCCTCGCGCCGCTCCTCGACTTCGCGCTCGTCACGCACAACCACGATGATCACGTCGACACCGCTTTTCTCGACGAGATGAACGCGCAAGGCAAAACCATCGTCTCGAACGTCCTCGCCAACTACGGCGCCCTTCGCGGCGGGAAGATGCCCGGCGGCTACACACGACAGGAAAAGACCTTCACCCTCGGCGATGCCACCGTTCGCACGGCCCTTTCCGACCACAACGACTATCTCATTGACTTTACCACGACCTTGAGTAGAGAGGTGTTCAGGCTGGGGTTTGTTCAAATTTTGAATCGCACCCCTTGGGGCCAACGGCTCGGGTGTGTGTCAAAAAAGTGACGGACAAATCCGGCATTGCCTATGTCATGCGCATTGAAAGGGAATTTGGTGCAGTGCCTTCACCGCAATCGAGCCGTACCCTGCATCGTCGCCGTCCCTTTCTGATTTTGGAAGCGTGTTTTCATTGCCATGCCCCTCCCTGCACGCCTCCGTGCCTCCGTGTCTCTGGTAGAAATGAAATGAAAAAGAAACTTGGCGGGCCTGGCGGTTTTTTCAACTGCGAAACACACGGAAATTTTTTGTGCCTTTTTGTGGCCATGAAGGAAACTCGGAATTGGGGCGTGGCCGCGGCGGCTTCGCCGAGCGGGGAATGGCCACGAAAAGCACAAAGACGCAGGTGACGCGGCGCAGGTGGAGGTTTTTGATCCAAACACACGGGCACGGAGACCCAGAGGGGGATTGATTTTGAATTTGGCATCAAGAACGCCTCCATGTTTCATGGAAACTCAAGGAACCATGTTACGATTCTGACACACACCCAACGGCTCGGCCGCCACATCCATGGCTGGAATCAGGCGACGTTGCATGTTATGATATGCGCATGAAGGAGGTTGCCCTGAGATGAGCACATTCAATCCAGGATTGTTCTGGTTCTGGAACGCCAATCCGACTCCGGCGGGAATCCGCCGCCAGCTTGAATCCATGAAAGACGCCGGGTTCCGTTGCGTCTATCTGCATCCGATGCCCGAGAGCTTCCGCAAGCAACACTTTTTCAAGGGAATGACGTTGCCCTACCTCGGGGGGAAATACTTTCAGATGGCCCGTGCAATGCTGGAAGCGTGTCGTTCCCTTGGCCTGGCCATGATGCTTTACGACGAAGGCGGCTGGCCTAGCGGTTCGGCGCTTGGTTCCCTCGTGCGGAAACATCCGGAGTGCAAGGCGAAATTCCTTGTGCGCGGAAAGTCGGGATACGAAATCCAGACAGCCGGCTTTCCGGATCTGCTGTCGGCGCACACCACGCGGAAATTCATTGAAATGGTTTATGAGCGCTATGCCGCTGAGCTTGGCGATGAATTCGGGAAGACGATTCGCGGCATTTTCACCGACGAACCTTTCTGGGAATGCCATCCGGGGGGGAAGCAGATTCAGATTTCCGACGAGCTTCCGGCTCTTTTCCATCGAATGCATCGTGTGAAGTTCGAAGACGTCCTGCCTCTGCTCTTCGACGACGCGACACCAGGCGAGGCGGTGGAAACGGCACGGCGGCAATATGCCGAGACTTGCGCTCGACTGTTTTCGGAAAACTACTCGGGCCAGATATCCCGATGGTGTTCAGCCCGTCGACTTGCTTTCGAGGGGCATTTCAACGCCGAGGATTGGTTCTTCAGCAGTGGCCAGCATGGCGATTTCCTGCAAGTGATGGAGCCGCTTCATGTGCCAGGCGTCGATGCCATCTGGCGCCAGATCTATCCTGGCGGAGGACAGGGCTCCTTTGCGCGCTTTGCGGCGTCGGCGGCAATTCGAAAACATCGCAAGACGGCACTATGCGAATGCTTCAACGTCTACGGCTATCACCTGACAACGCCAGTCATGAGCCACGTGGCCAACACCCTGCTGACTCGCGGCATCAACCGGCTGCTGCCGATGCCATGCCTCTACAGCGACCGAGGGCGGCGCAAGATCTGCTGCAGCACCGACATCTCCCCGCGCAACCCCATTTGGAACGTGATGCCCGCCTTGAACGCCTTCTGGCATTGGGCGGGGAACCATGACGCCGGCGCTCTCCAACCGGACGTGTGGCTTTGGGCCAGGCCAGCAACGTATGGCCCTCCTTTCCCGAAACATCCGGAGGCAGAGGCGTTTGCCCGAAAGGTCGAAACCATCGCTTCCCGTCTTGACGACGCCTTTGTGTTCTGGCGCTTTGCCAACGCGCGGGATTTGCGTTTTTGCAAGCCGCCCCGCATGATTGTCACCCCCGGGCCGCTTGACGAGCCGGAGCTTGCGGCAGCGGAGAAAGCCGGGGTTCAGATCGTCGATGGGTTCAGCGAAACATCTGAATTCGCAGCGTTCTCTTTGCTCGACGCCGCTCCCGCTCCTGGGATCCGGGTGCTCCCCTGTCGAAGGAAGGAAGGCCTGGCGCTGATGATTTTCAACTCGAATGCAAGCACCGCGGCATTTGAATTTCATTCTGCGGAGACGTGGCGGGAGCTCATGCCTCCCGATCCGGCCCCGAACGAACTGATCCCCACGACCGTGCAGGCTGGAAAAGTCGCGGTGCCTTTATCTGCCGGAGAATTGAGAATTCTGATCCAGTCCAATAGCGCTGAGGAGCGGAAAGCGCCAGCCGTCTCATCGGTCATGGAGCTGAAACTTACGTGGCGGATTCGCTCGGTGAAACGGCTTCGCTTCAGCAAGGACGACCCAACAGTCCACGAAACGCTAAAAGATGCGCGCGAACTCCCTTCAGACGGAAACTACACGACGCTGGAACCCGACTTTTCCGGCGTCGTTTCCCTTGAAAGCTCCTTTGAACTGGAAAAAGCCGGAACAGGATATCTCTGTTTCGATTCGATCCGGCATGGCGCCGAACTTCTCGTCAATGGTCGACGTGCCGGCATCCGGGCATTTCCCCCTTGGGTTTTCAAAGCTTCATTTCGGCGTGGGAGGAATGCGCTGCGGCTGAAAATCAGTTCGTCAGGGGGAAATGAATGGCGGCGGTGTTTCAGGGAGGAGCTGAAGCCGGCAAACTGGATCAATGATTATGCGATTCGCATACAAGAATATCCTGTCGATGATGCCGAATGCGGTGTTTCAGGAAAGGTCGAATTGCATTTGACCCGGCATCGACCTCGATGAACGGCCGCTCTTTCACAATGTCATGGCGAGGGTGGCGGGGTGGGGGCAAAGCCCGTGTTTGCAGGGTGGGAAAGTGGTGCGAAGCAGGTGGTGGGGCGATGCCGTCGGCGCAGCCGTCATCCTGCGCCGCCCGCTCATCCCAGGCGTCAACGATGCCGATGCGGAGATCGTCGGCATCGCCGCGCCCTTCCCCCCGAAGACCTACGGGGCGGATCTTGTCGCCCGCCTCTCGGCGCTTACGGTAAAGCCTTCGGTCTAGCCTGAGATGCGCTAAAAGTGGACGCGCACGTCCACTTTGCTTCGCACGGGACAGGGGCACGGGTTTTCCAACCCGTGGACGAACACGGACAGGAATGTCCGTGCCCCTTTGCTTCGGGCACAGGGTTCATCGTGACGCCGCAAGGCGCTGAAGTGAAACAGACAGAAAGGAGAACATAAGAAAAGCCGATGGGCACTTCTGCCTTCTTTCTTTCCCGTTTTCTTTCACGGAAGGCCCTTGCGGATCCACAACCGTTTTCGCGAAGCGGCGCGCCGGGACGGCGTCGCCCCACCTTGATCCGCATGAAGCAACTGCCAGGCAACGGCTTGCTCACAGAATCGAAAAGCTCGCGACAAAGCAGCCTTTTGAGCGACTCGGCACGAGTCGCCAAGATCGACAAAGCTCAAAACAAAGCTCACGACAAAGTTGCCTTCCGGTCCGACCTTGGACTTTGGTCTTTGGATTTTGGACTCGACAAAGTTGCCTTCCGGCATTCCCGCATGGAGCAGCCGAAGCGGCGGCGGAAGAGGCGGCGCAAGCCGCTGGGGTCGGCGAAACCGCATTGGCGACCGATCGTCCCGATGGTTTCATTCGTCTCGCGCAGGCGGCGCGCGACCTCGTCGAGGCGACGCTCCTGGATCGCGCCGAGCACGGTGCGACCATCGAGCTCGCGGAATCGGAGGTCGAGAAGCGAGCGCGAAACGCCGACATGGCGCACCACGTCCATGACGCCGATGCCGTTGCAGGCATTCGCCTCGATATAGTCGAGCGCACTGCGAACCAACGTGCCGCCAGGCGACGTCGGCCCCGTCGAGGCGCGTTCGACGAGCCGCCGCACCGAAAACGCAAACGTCGTGTTTCGCGGCCGCTCGCCATCCAGCAGACGCTGAAGCTCCTCCGCCGCGCGGCGCCCCATGAGCGCATGATCGAGCTCCACGCTGGACAGGTTGGGGAGGACGCTCTGGCAGGTGAATTCGTTGTTGTTCACGCCGAGCACCGACACCGTGCGCGGCACATCGACCCCCTCCTGCCGGCAGGCGAGCATCACGTCGCGCGCACGCGAGTCGTCCGCCGCGAAAATCGCGGCGGGCTTGGGAAGCTCTCGGAGCCATCGGCCAATCGCCTCGATTTCATGCCGGTTCGTCACTGAGGGATGGTAAAAGCTGTCAGGCGCGGAAAAGTGGCAAGAAGCCTTGCCTGCCTGCTCGACGACCTCGCGGAACGCATCGCCCCGGCTCGTTGACCAGAGCGGATTGCGCGGAGCCTCGACAAAACCGTAGGAGCTGTAAACATGCCGGTCGAGATAATAGTGCGCCGCTTCGCGCCCCGCCGCGGAAAAGTCGAGATCCAGCATCGAAAGATTCGGCCGTCGGAATCCCTGCGAACCCATCGAACTGAACTTCACGAACACAACCGGCATGGTCGTCGCGGCAAGCGATCGGAGGATGCTCGGAACTCCAAAGCTCGTGATGACGCCATCCGGATGATCGCCTTCGATCCCGCGGCAGATCGTGCCGGATTCCTCGGTCTGGACGACTCGGAGGTCCCAGTCGAAGCCATGCTCCTTCACATAGGCGCGGATGCCATCGAGCATCCGGCGCTCGGATGCATTGACCAGCCAAAGCGCCACGAGGATGCGAAGACGGCGAACCGATGCCGTTTCGTCTTGCTTTCGTTCCATCCGTCATCCTCCTGCTTGATGCCCATGACCCACCTGCTGACGACGGGCGTCATGGAACCCGCGCGACCGATTGGCGCTGTCATGCGGATTAGTCTACCATAGAAGAAAAGGAGGCGCCAGAATAGCTTTTCATTAGCCTTGTGTTGCGTATCGGTCAGTCGCCGGGGTTGGTCGCAACTTTGTCGCTCCACCTTCTTCGGCACCGAGGCGCGGCCCCGGTGAGTGGGCGGCTGTTGTGTGGGCGGCATTTGCCTGGTGCGAAGCAGGTAGGGCGACGCCGTCCCGGCTAGCCGCATTGCCTCTGCCGCATTGCCTCTGCCACATTGCCGGAGGTGGATTGCCTGAGATGAGTGGGCGGTTGTTGTGTGGGCGGCATTTGCCTGGTGCGAAGCAGGTAGGGCGACGCCGTCCCGGCTAGCCGCATTGCCTCTGCCGCATTGCCTCTGCCTCGTTGCCGGAGGTGGATTGCCTGAGATGAGTGGGCGGTTGTTGTGTGGGCGGCATTTGCCTGGTGCGAAGCAGGTAGGGCGACGCCGTCCCGGCTAGCCGCATTGCCTCTGCCGCATTGCCTCTGCCGCATTGCCTGAAGCGAGCGGGCGAGTGGCGGCGCGCCGCCTTCCCCACCACAGTAATCTGTAATTCGCAATTCGTAATTTGAACAACCGGAATCCGGGGCGTCCGTTTGTTGAATCGTCCCGATTTATTGTAGTGGAACGTCGCTTTTTCCTTGACCGTTTTCTGCTAAAATCTAAGGAAGATGCCTGCGGCGCGCCCGCTCGTGTCGCCTGCAACAGGTTTCCCCTTTACGCCAACCGACTTCGTTGAAAGAAAGGACTCCATCCACATGAAAAGCCCCCTCCTCGACTCGCTCCGAAAAACCGCATGCCGGATCGCCATCCTCGTGCTCGCGACTTCGATCTCCACCCTCCGCGCCGGCGTCTTCGACGACGTCAAGGTCTGGTACAAAGGCAGCGCCGGCAACGCCGTGGGGACTTCCGACAGCCGCGGCAGCCCCTCCCTAATGAAATCGCTGCCTCAGCTCGCCGACCATTCCTCCCCAATGCACGGAGCCTCCTATCTCTGGTGGCACGGCTGGCGCATGCGATACGACAACGAACGCGTGATCTGCCCCTACGCAGGCAACACGCTCGACGCCACGCCCTGCATGATCATCGACTCGCCCGTGACGACAAACGGAATGGTCGACGTCGTAATCAACGGGGTCTCGACCAATGTCCCCGTCATCGCCTATGAAACAGGGGCGCTTTCGACCACGTCCTGGCTCGGCGACTGGCCGACGAACCAAGTCTGTTCCAACTACACGGTTGTGACCCGCTTCCGATCCAACGAGATCAACCCCGTCTCGGGAAATCCGAATCGCGTGATCGCGTTGGGCAGCGTCTACTCGGGCGACGCCGGCAGAGCCGCGGGCTTCACCTTCTCCATGAACACGCCAAACGCTCTGGGATCCTACGCCTGCCCGCGCTTCTTTTTCGGCAACATCCAGAAGAACTACACCGGCATCCAGATTCCCGACGGAAGCTGGGTCGATTTCGCGCTCGCAGTGAACGGGAACCAATTGACGGCCATGCTCTGCTGGGACGACAACGGAACCGCGCAACTCGCCTCGATTTCGGAAACCTTCGCCTCGACGGGACCGCAACCAACGGTCCAAGGCGGAAGCGCGACATGGATTGCCTCACAGAATCATTCATACAGTTGCACGTTCACAAACGGGATCGCCCTCAGTGCGGATGGAGAAAACAAATGGACGCAAGGCTTCCGCGGCGCGTTCCATCAGATTGCGTTCTGGGAGCGCACGCTTTCGGAACATGAAATCTATGAAGCGTGGGGCGTCGGACGCCCCAACCTCGTCCACGTCGGACTCGAAGGAAACGACGTGGCGGAGTTCTCCGCGACGGAGACGAGCGTCGCGAACGACGGCGCGTGGGAAACGCTCGATCCCGAAATGACGTCCGCCAAGCCAACGCGCGCGATTGCGTTCGCCTGCCCCGACAACCTCGCCGGCTTCCCCGAAATCCTCCGCCTCAAAATGGCGTCCACCTCCGGCTCGGGACGCATCGCCGTCAAAATCAACGACACCGCCGTCGGCTCGATCGGCGTGAGCGGCAGCGCCGTGCGGAATCTCTACATCCCCGAGAACACCATCCTGGCGGGCGCCAACACGCTGGAACTCTCGCTCGCGGGCGGCAGCGCCCTCGTCCTCGACGCCGTGACGCTCGGCGGCTCGTGGTGCTATGGCAAGAACGTCGCGGGGCAAGGCATCGGCCTTTTCGCCGGTTCGGGGTTGGGCTCCCGCCAATTCAACCCCGCCTGCGGCGCCTACAAGGTCCTCGTCCGGGGCGTCGTCTCAACGACAACGCACTTCAACTTCTATCTGCCGGACGACCTCGAGGGGCGCTGCCAGGGACTTTACAGCGTGCGCGCACAAAACACGGGTAAGGGCAGCCCGCAGAAGAACTTCGATCTCGCCGTCAATGGCGTGACGCTCCCGGCTCGTTACATCCAAACGGCCAAGACGGAACAAGGCTACTTCGTCCTTCAGGGCGGGAAGATCTCGACGGCCCGGATTCCGTTTGACATGCTCCACTCGGGATGGAACCGGATTTCCCTTTACGGGATCACCGGCGGCGACTGGGCCAACCACGACGCCCACATGTTCGCCATCCTGCCGCCGCCGGATCCCATGGTCTTCATCGTCCGCTAGGAGCGCGCCTGCCTTGAACCCCTTCCCCATCGACCACGACCTGCACTGCCACACGTTCGTCTCGGGCTGTTCGCTCGATCCGAAGCAGAACCCGGATGCGATCCTCGCGTTCGCGAAGGCCAACGGCTACACCACGCTGTGCTTTGCCGACCACTTCTGGGACGAAACGGTCCCCGACCCCTCGCGCGACTACCGCCGGCAGACGTTCGAGCTGATGAAAGGCATCCTGCCGCTGCCCACCGTGCCCGGCGTCCGGGCCGCCTTCGGCTGCGAAACGGAATGGTGCGGGGGCGGCAAGATCGGCATCGCGCCGGAACGCCACGGCGCGTTCGAGTTCATCGTCGTTCCGCCCAACCACTTCCACATGCGCCCGTTCGTGCGCCCGCTCGACTGCAACACGCCGGAGCAAGTCGCGGATCTTCTCGTGACGCGCCTGGAGGAGCTGCAGGCGGTCTCGCTCCCGTGGGAGAAGGTCGGCATCGCGCACCTCAACTGCGGCCTCGTCTACCGGGAAGGCGAACCGGCCGACGTCTTCGACGCCGTCCCCGAGGATCGCTTCCGCGCCGCGATGCGCTTCTTCGCGGATCACGGCGCGGGGATCGAACTGAACTGCAGTTCGTTCGACACCCCCGCCTTCCGCCATCGCCCGGAATCGAGCTTCCGCCTCTTCCGCATGGCCAAGGACGAAGGCTGCCGCTTCTATCTGGCCAGCGACGCGCACCATCCGCCCGAGCTCGACGCCGTGCCGCGCCTCGGCCCCGGCATCGTCGAGGCCCTCGGGCTCGACTCGCGACACCTCTACCGACTCCCCTAGCAAATGAAATCGACCGTCCCCTTCCTTTCTTTTGCCGTCGCCGTCCTCCTCCTGGGCTCGTCCTGTGGCAAGGTGCAGACAGCGCCCCCGGCCGACGCATCGCCGGCGGACGATCCGGAAAGCCCGAAGCCCGCCGAATCGGCAACGGCGGAATCGGCATGTCTCGCCACAAACGACGTCGTCTGGACGCCGTTTGCGATCGAGCCGGACATCGAGCCCGGCTCGGCGCTCGACTTCTCCGCCTTCGCCGCAAAAAACGCGCCGTGCGGCGTGCACGGTCGCGTCGTCGCGCGTGGCGACCACTTCGAGTTCGAGGACAAGCCCGGGGAACCCGTGCGCTTCTGGGGCGTCAACATCTGCCAGACCGCCAACTTCCCGGATCCCGAGAAAGCCGACATCATCGCCCGGCACCTCGTCCGCATGGGCTTCAACACCGTTCGCCTGCACCACCACGACGGCGGGCTCGTCGAAAACTCGCCCGACATCACGACGCCCAGACCCGAACCCCTGCGGCGCATGGACGCGCTGATCGACGCCTGCTCGCGCCACGGGCTCTACATCATCACCGACGTCTACGTCTCGCGACCGGTGTCGTGGCGCGCCGTCGGCATCGACCGCGACGGCACCATGACGAAGGGGCAGTTCAAGCACCTCGTCCCGATCCACGACGGCGCTTTTTCCAACTGGTGCGCGTTCGCCTCGGCCTGGCTCGGCCACACGAACGCCTTCACCGGCCGCCGCCTGATCGACGAACCGGCGCTGATGGCCCTCGCGTTCATCAACGAAGGCAACCTCGACAACGGCGCCTCGCCCGAGCCGTTCGTCTCGCTCCCCAACTGGACGGAACGCTGGCAGGCCTGGCTGGCCGGGAAGAAGGCCGCTGCCCCCGAGACCTGGGGCGACATCCCCGACACGATTCCGCCCGGCAACCACTGGGGACGCTCCCGCCATGTCGCCGCGTTCTCGCGATTTCTCGTCGATGTGGAGTTGGATTTCGACCAGCGCGCCCGGCGCTTCCTCCGCGAGGAACTGGGCGTTCGCGCGCCCCTCTCCAACATGAGCGCGTGGATGAACCCGTCGGAATACCAGATCCCCATGGCGAGCCCCGCGTTCGACTACGTCGAAATGCACACGTACATGCACCATCCGACGTGGATCGGGGGCGCCTGGAGCCTTCCGCTCCGCGTCAACAAGACGAACCCCGTGCGCTTCCGCAACCACGGCGCCGGCGCGGGGGCGATGGGCACGATGTTCAAGCGCGTCTTCGGCAAGCCCTTTGCCATCACCGAATTCAACTTCTGCGGCCCGAACGCCTACCGCGGCGCGGGCGGGATCCTCTTCGGCGCCCAGGCCGCCGCGCAGGACTGGAGCGGCGCGTGGCACTTCGACTGGGCCACGACGAAATGGGGCGTCGAAAACCCCGGGGCAGGCTATGCGGGGCTTTTCTCCATGAGCGGCGACCCGCTCCGCCAGGCGGCGGAACGCGCCGCGCTATGCCTCTTCCTCCGGGGCGACCTCGCCCCGTGCCAGGACGCCTACGCCGCCCTGCTGCCGCCCTCGCGCCTCGTCGACACCTTCGACGGACGCTCGCCGATCCTCAACACCCGGTGGCACGAATTCGCCTGGCGCGCCCGGCTCGGATGCATCGTCGCCGAAGAAGCGCCCCCGGGCTTCCGCTGGGTCGACCCCTACCCCGACCTTTTCCTGCGCGAAGGACGGCAGCCGGTTGCACACGTGCCGCCGCGCGACGACATCTCGTCCGACCCCGAGACGGGCGTCTTCCGCGTCGCCACGCCGCGCACCTGCGGCATTGTCGCCGAAAGCGGCGAACACGAAGCGGGCGCGTTGCGCGTCGCGCTGGAGGAGTGCCATGCGGCCGTCTGGGCAAGCGTGATCGACGATGCCGCCTCGCTGGGCGACTCCTCGCGCATCCTCCTGGGCAACGTCACCGATCTGCGCAACACGGGCATGGTCGTCGAAGAGGATTCGGACAACCTCGTCGTCCGCGCCTGGGGCAAGCCGCCGCACCTCGTCCGCCGCGGCGTCGCGCACGTGACGCTCCGCGTCGCGCCCGGCGAGTGGACCGTGTGGGCGCTCTCGCAAGGCGGCCGCCGCCGCTTCGCGATCCCCTGCGCCACCACCGCCGACGGCCGCCTCGCCTTCACCCTCGACACCGCCGCCGGCCCCGACTCTGCCACGCTGCTGTGGGAGATGGCCAGGGTTGAGTGAGAAGAGCGGAGAGAGGAGTTTCCGCTGGGGCCCCGCCCCGAACCCCGTTGATTTCGACGCCTGCGGGCAAGCGCCTGCCCGCAGGATGTGAGAGTAAAACTGTTCGATCAGTCTGATCGGTCTGATCCGCCTGATCCGTCCAATCCGCCCGATCAGACTGATTAGACCGATCAGGCCTGGCACAGGCTGTCCACCCTGTCCACGACGTCCATCCTGTCCACAAAACGAGAAGTCTGTCCCCTGGCGCAATGGAAATCGCACCAGCGCCACTTGACTGCGCCGCACTTGCCTTCCGGTGCCCCAGAGTCACATATTCGAATATGTGACAAGAAAGCAAAAACATGGTACGGCGTTGCGCCCCCACCTTGCCACGGCCGGCGAACGGCCACGCCGGGACGGCGGCCTCCAGCGCATCGGCCTTGGTTCGCGCACCGTGGGTCGTGCCGGTCGTACACGTTCCCGTACCCGTTCACGCCCCCCTCGTTTACGCTTTTCCGGGTATGTGTACGTGTTGAACGCCGAAGGGCGAACACCCGCCGGGACGGCGGTCTCCGCAGGCAATGGGCAAGGGGGCACGGGTTTTCCAACCCGTGGGCGCCACCACGGACAGGAATGTCCGTGCCCCTGTTGCCGAGGCGCACCGCGCCAAGGCGCGGGCGAATGCAGATAACCGGAATTCCTGAATTCAACTGAAGATTACGGTTGACTTCATGTGTCATTTGGATGTAAATTATTTGCGTTTTATCATTTTATTTCAGAAAGGATTTCTTAAGCGGAGTGACTTCTGCCATCTGCCAAGAGGGCTTGACTGGATACGAATAGATCATTGTAATTCAAGAGAATGTCAAGGCATAACAATAGTAAGGTTTTGCTTCGGCTGGGTAAGACCTTGCCATTTGCAGGTGTATTGTCTTATAGCTCTTTTAGGCATGATGCAAAGCTAAGTCCAAGGAAGCAAAATGCAGGTTGCGATTAACGGCAGAAGGATCATAAACAATGCAAGCCAGAGACGAAGAAAAATGATTGCCTTTGGTTGGTATGGAGGGAAGTTTTCACATCTTGATTTCATTTTGCCCAACTTACCTGAAGACGCCGTGCATTTTTGTGACGTATTTGGTGGTTCAGCAGCAGTTATAATAAATCGGAATCCTGCTCCAGTGGAAACCTATAATGACATAGACTCAGAATTGGTCAATTTTTTTGAAACGTTAAGGAATCAAGGACCAAAACTAATAAAAGCAATTAGTTTAACACCATTTTCAAGGGAGGAACTAATAAAGGCATGCCGTCCAGAAACTGGGTTGACCAAATTGGAAAGGGCAAGAAGGTTTTATGTCAGAGCCAGACAAACACGTACTGGATTAGCTCAAACAAGTAGTGAAGGACGATGGGCTCATTGCGTTTTAACTTCTCGCGCCGGCATGGCTGGTGCCGTATCTCGTTGGTTGGGTGCTATTGATGGGTTGCCTGAGATTGTCCAAAGACTTCAGAGGGTTCAAATTGAAAATGTCCCTGCTTTAGAATTAATTGAGAGATACGACACAGAGGAGACTTTATTTTATTTAGACCCCCCTTATGTTCATGAAAGCCGTAATGATTCGAATGCATACCGCTATGAAATGACAGATGCCGAACACATTGAACTTGCTAAATTGCTTCACAAAATAAAAGGGAGGGCGGTTGTGTCTGGCTATAGAACGAAACTTTATGATGGATTATTTAATGATTGGGCACGAATTGACGCCCCTGTAAAAACCTGCAATTCATCAAAAGGAAAACGACAGGAATCTTTATGGATGAATTTTAATCCGGGGAAACATGATGAACGACAATGAAATTTCACCTAATGCTGGCCGTGCTCGTCAATTGTTGGATGAACTTTGGAATGAAGTAATCCTTGAAGAAATTTAAAAAGACACCGAGCCGGACTTTTGCTTTCAACCGCAGCCCCCAGCAACACAGCCCGCGACAGGCGAACAAGACGCCGGAACGCTGGAACCCGCCGTCCCGGCGTGGCGGTTCGCTGGTGGGTGGCAGGATGGCGGCTGGGGCACACCGTTCTCCGTAATCTGGAATTCCAAATTCAAGATTACCAGTGGCATGGCGAGAGAGAAAGGAGCACGGGTTTTCCAACCCGTGACTGGAGTTTGGCCTTTCGCATGAGCGGGCACGGGTTTTCCAACCCGTGAACGAACACGGACAGGCATGTCCGTGCCCCTTTGCTTCGGGCACGGAGTTCGTAGTGACGCCGTGAGGCGTTAAGGTGAAATTAAGCGAAAGCCAAACGCTGCAAATCCGTTTTGTTTTAGAGCGGTTTAAGAAAATCTGTAGTCATCCGGGGTTCTTTGTGTTATACTCGGGGCATGAAAAAGACATTGTCGCTTGATCTCCGACAACGGATTCTCGACTGCTACGACGAGGGGACGATGACCCGGCAGGAAGTTGCCGATCGGTTTCGCGTTTCGCTGGGCATGGTCAAGAAGCTCATCCAGCAACGCAAGGCCA
>JBMNOD010000044.1:0-27171 GCA_050942875.1 Kiritimatiellia bacterium | reverse complement strand
TCCAAAAAACGGGGTCTGGGGCGTCCCCGGCCTGAACTACGCTCTACGCTCTTCTCACTCCTCTCCATGCGAAGGGTGGCGCGGCGTGGGTGGGGGTTTGGACAGGATTACAGGATTGACAAGATTGTTTTGGTGGATGGAATCCTGTCCAAAAAACGGGGTCCGGGGCGTCCCCGGCCTGGACTACGCTCTACGCTCTACGCACTCCTCACTATGCGAAGGGTGGCGCGGCGCAGGTGGTGGGGGTTTAGACAGGATTACAAGATTGACAAGATTGCCTGGGTAGTTGGAATCCTGCAAATCCTGTCCAAAAAACGGGGTCTGGGGCGTCCCCGGCCTGGACTACGCTCTGCGCTCTTCTCACTCCTCACTAAAAAAGCCTGCTTTTTTGACAAGATTGTTTTGGTGGATGGAATCCTGCAAATCCTGTAATCCTGTCAGAAAATTTTACGTGCGGGGTGTGCGGGCAAGAGGGCGCAGGCGGCGAAACGCGGCGGGGACGGCTAGCCGGGACGGCGTCGCCCCACCTCTGAGGCGCAGGCGGCGAGACGCGGCGGGGACGGCTAGCCGGGACGGCGTCGCCCCACCTCTGAGGCGCAGGCGGCGAAACGCGGCGGGGACGGCTAGCCGGGACGGCGTCGCCCCACCTCTGAGGCGCAGGCGGCGAGACGCGGCGGGGACGGCTAGCCGGGACGGCGTCGCCCCACCTCTGAGGCGGAGGCGGCGGGGCCGAGTGGGGTTTGTCCACAGAGAGCACGGAACACACGGAAAGATTTTTGTGGCTCTTGCGTTCTTTGGATGAGGATTCCGGCAGTCCATCCAGCAGGCGGCCATCCTTTGCCCAAGCGGCCTGAAGACATGTGCGCCCATTGAAAAGACTCAACTGCCTTCAACATTGGACTTTTCGCCTGTTTAGGTGCGAAAGATTTCGTCCGTGAATTGCCGGAAGGCTTCTGCTATACTTGAGCGGAGTTTCCACTTCCCCTCCTTTCACTTCATCCGGAGATGCATGACGATGAGCTTCTATGATTTCCAATGTGAGATTCCGCGCGATCGGGAATACGATGTGCTCGTGGCCGGGGGCGGCCCGGCGGGAACGGCCGCAGCGGTCTGCGCGGCGCGGCTGGGGATGGACGTGCTGCTGCTGGAGGCGACAGGCTGCCTCGGCGGCATGGGGACCTCCGGCCTGGTCTGCGCCTTCGATCCGATGGCGGACGGCGAGCGCGCACTGGTCGGCGGCTTCCAGCGCGAAGTCGTGGAGCGGATGTACGAACGCGGCGAACTGGGGCCGCAGGTGACGCCGGATTTCTGGCGCAAGCGCTTCCATTGCTGGACCCCGTTCAAAGTCGAAGGGCTGAAGCTGATCCTGGACGAAATGACGACGGAGGCCGGCGTCGACGTGCGCTTCTTCGCGCAAGTCGTCGCGGTGGATTGTCCGGAGCGCGGTCGGCGCGTCTCCGGCGTCGTCGCGAACGACATCGAGGGGCTGAAATACATTCCCGCGAGGATGTTCATCGACTGCACGGGCGACGCCGTTCTCGCCAATCTCTGCGGTGTCGAATGCCGCACGAATCCGAATTTCATGCCGGGAACGCTCTGCTCGCTGCACGCCGGCATCGACTGGTCCCGCGTCAAGAACCAGCAGGGCCGCCTCGAGCAGGCCATCCAGGACGGGTTCTTCGCCCAGCCGGACCGCCATCTCCCCGGCCTGTCCCAGGTCGGCGAGCATGTCGGCTACCTGAACGGCGGCCACCTCTTCAAGCTGGATGCGCTGACGTGTGCGGGACGCACCGAAGGCATGCGCCTTGGTCGGCGACTGGCGCGCGAGTATCTGGACTTCTACCGGAAATACGTCGATGGCTGCCAGGACATGGAGCTGGTCGCGACTGCGCCGCTTCCCGGCATCCGCGAGTCGCGGCGCATCGTCGGTGAAATGGAGCTGACATTCGACGACTACATTTCCCGGCGCAAGTTCCCCGATCAGATCGGCCTCTTCAACAAGTTCGTCGACATCCACGTCCGCGACTGCTCCGATGCGGAGTATGCGCGGTTCCAGGAGGAGCACACGAAGACCGGCATCCTGGGCATCGGCGAATCGTTCGGCATTCCCTACGGCATTCTCGTGCCGCGCGGCTCGGAGAACCTCTGGGTCGCCGGGCGGTGCAACAGCTCCGACGAACGCGTCCACGGCTCCATCCGCGTCATGCCGGCCGCCGGCATGATGGGACAGGCCGCCGGCACGGCCGCCGCGCAGGCGCTTCGCCTGAACCAGACGGCCTCCACGCTCGACACCGAGCGGCTTGTGACCACCTTGCGCGACCACAACGCCTACCTTCCCCAGACAACGCTGAGCCGCGAAATGACCCGGAAATGAAGATCGTCATTCTAGATGCCTACGCCTGCAACCCCGGAGACCTGGACTGGAACCGACTCGCCGCCATGGGCGAGCTGGCCGCCTACGACCGCACGCCGCCCGATCAGGTGATTCCCCGCTGCGCCGAAGCGGAAATCGTCTTCACCAACAAGACGCATCTCGGACGCCGGGAATTGACCGCGCTCCCGAAGCTCCGTTTCCTCGGGCTGCTGTCGACCGGCACGAACGCCATCGACGTGCAGGCCGCGACGGAACTCGGAATTCCCGTGTCGAACATTCCGGCGTATGGCACGCCGTCGGTGGCCCAGAGCGTTTTCGCCTTGCTTCTGGATCTCACGAACCAGACGGCGCGGCACAGCCAGGCCGTCCATGACGGAGTCTGGACGCGTTGCCGCGACTTCTGCTTTACGCTTTCGCCCATCATCGAGTTGTCGGGGCTGACGTTGGGGCTGGTGGGTTTTGGCGCCATCGGCCAGGCCGTCGCCAGGATCGGCCGCGCCTTCGGCATGGACATCCTCGTTCATACGCGGGCCGTGCCGACGGAGGGCATGGGCGGCATCCTGTTCGTCGACCTCCCCGAGCTGCTGAGCCGGAGCGATGTGGTTTCCCTGCATTGCCCGTTGAACGACAAGACGAAGGAGCTGATCAACCGCGAGTCGATTGCGCAGATGAAGTCCGGCGCGATGCTCATCAACACGGGTCGAGGCGGGTTGGTCAACGAAGCGGATCTTGCGGAGGCGCTGAACAGCGGAAGGCTGGGGGGCGCGGGACTCGACGTGCTCGGCACCGAGCCGCCAAAGGCCGACAATCCGCTGCTGACGGCCGCGCGTTGCGTCATCACGCCGCATGTCGCCTGGGCGAGCAAGGCCGCGCGGGCGCGGCTCATCGACATCGCCTCGGACAATCTCCGCGCATTTCTCGACGGCGCCCCGATCAACTTGGTTGTTTAAAGCCCAAAATCCAGGAATCTCCGAAAATGAACAACGAGACGCCCCAGGCCGGGGTTCCGCCCGTCAACATCCTTCCGCGTCGGCTCGTGGCCGGAAGCGGCGAAAGCCTGAGGGCCACGCTCAACTGGCGCTTCATGGCATCTGAATGATTCGGAGCAACCTTGCGCTTTCAAGACGCTCGATGCCACAATCCCGTCCATGAATTCGACTCCATTTCTGACGCCGCTTTCGGTTGTCCGCGAAGCCGGCCTGAAAAGGCTGGCGCAGGACAAGGCCGCTTTTCTCGACGAGACCGCAGAATCGCTGGCGGCCGGCCCGTTCCGCGTGACCGACAAGGCGTCGCCGCCCCCGGGCGGCACGCTGCACGACTACTGGAGCCTCGGCCCGTACTGGTGGCCCGATCCCGACAAGCCGAACGGACTGCCCTACATCCGACGCGACGGACACGTCAATCCCGAGTCGCGCGGCGGCGGCTTCGACCGAACCCGGCTCGACGGCCTGGCCCATGCCGTGAACATCCTGCTCACCGCATGGGCCGCCACCGGAGACGCAGCCCATTCGAATCGAATCGTCTTTTTGCTGCGTGCGTTCTTCCTCGACGCGAACACCCGAATGAATCCCTCGTTGACCTACGGCCAGGCGATTCCGGGCGTCTGCGACGGACGCGGCATCGGCATCATTGAAACGACAAGGCTCATCGACCTGCTCGACGCCGTGGTCCACCTGCATCATGCGGGCGCCTGCCCCGACGAGGACTGGAACGAACTCCGCAAATGGATCGGCGACTACCTCGACTGGCTGTTGACGAGCAAGCACGGCCGCGAGGAACGCGCGGCGAAGAACAACCACGGGACCTGGATGGACGCGCAGCTTGTGGCTTTCGCGTTGTTCACGGGCAGAACCCGCCTTGCCCGTGAAGTCGCGCAGGACGTTCCCGCGACGCGGATCGATTCCCAGATAGCCGCAGACGGAAGCCAGCCGCATGAACTGGCCCGCACACGTCCGTTCATGTACAGCGTCTTCAACCTTGCCGCATTCGCCACGCTGGCGCGGCTTGCGCGACACGTCGGCATCGACCTCTGGAACCACCGCGGCCCGCAGGGCCAGTCGATCCCATCGGCCCTGGATTTTCTCGTGCCGTTCGCCGCAGGCGAAAAGCCCTGGCCCTACCGGCAGATCAACGAAACCACCGGCGAGGAACGTCAGGAACTCGATCCGGACGCCCTCGCCCGCTTCAACACACTTGCTCGCAGGATGGATCATTGCCAGTCGCCAACGCGTCGCGAGTCCTGATGAGAGCCGAGAGATTCCGTCACGCATCTGCCGAACAAGGTTCTCGCCGCAGTGGCGTCGTCGTCATCCCGCCACGGACAACGAGCCCTTGACGGCTCGATCATGCAGGCGGCGGAGCCGTTCATCGGCACACAAGGACAGAATGAAATGCCAACCGCCCAAGCCCTCGGTCGAAGTCCCCTGTCGAAGCCGTTCGTTTCGCTTGCGTCGCCCGCCCCTTCTGTGCCATAATGGCCACACTCCACACGAAGGGTGCGCATGGCACAAAAGCCCGAGAGGAAACAATGGATCGAAACAAACCCGCAGATGCAGGTCGGAAATCGTTGCGAATCAGCAGCGTTGTTTTGTTGCTTATCGCCGCGCCCATGGCGCGTTGGACGCTGAACATGGTGCATGTTGTTGCGCCCCATGACCTGCCCGGCGACGACAGGGCGGCCTTGGGGTGCATGGTCGGCACGGGCGTTTATGGGTGGAGTTTGGTGGTGGCTGTTTGCGGTCTCGTCCTTGGGAGGCGACCGGAGCGCTACGGCCTGTGTCGGTTGCTGGGGTGGATCAGCGTGGCGGCGCTGGGCGTGTGTGCAATCTTGTTGCGCATGACGTTTTTGATGACGATGCTGCCGCTTGCCGTGTTGATTGCGCTGTTCCTTTGGGGCGCTTATGGATCTGAAAGGAGACCGAAGGGGCGGGCGAAATGAAAAAGCGAGTCGGCTACGGCGCTTACCATTGTGCGCTTTGCGGGGAGAGATTGCAGGCGATGTCGAGCATTTGCCCCGGCTGCGGCGCCGACCAGAATTCAACGAAATTGCACGACAAACGGCCGCGGAAGCTTTGCAGCGAAGAAGAGGAAAAGCGCCGGGTGTCTCGCTATCGCAGAAATGAGGTCGTTCTGAAAATGACCTGGGGGCTGACGTTGGCGGTGGGGGTGCCTTGCATGTTGCTTGCCACGGGGGAAATCGAGCTTGACCCGGAAGGGCGCATCGTGTCGGCTGTGCTTTTCGGCATGTTTTTTGCCATTGCCGTTGTGTCGTCGATTCGCGGTCTGCTGCGAAAAAGTCGAATCCATGCATCGTGCATCATCGACAGTGACGAGACGGCCTGCGATGCGTGCGGCAGCGTGAACGACATGCGCAACGGCTATTGTGCGCGGTGCGGTTGCGCATTGCACGAAACGGGCCGCTCCATCACGGCCACGAACAGCCAAAAGAAGGGCAGCGGCGCCGAGGCGGCACTGTATTGTGAATTTTGCGGAAAAAAGACAACAGAAGGATCCAACTTTTGTGAAAGTTGCGGCGCCAAGCTGCAGTGATGATTCCTTGGCAGGAAAACAAAGGAGCAAAGACCATGGCATTTTGCGAGCATTGCGGAAAAGAGATGGCGGACGAGGCGGTTGTTTGTCCCGCTTGCAAGGAGAGGGTGGCGGGGAAGGAAGAGACACCGCCTGTCGATTCGCCCCAAGAGCGCTTGCCCGAGGGCATCGAACGTGGCGAGGATGGCGTGTTGCGCTGGAGCTATGCCATGAGTTTATGGAAGAACCCCACGATATTCATCACATCGGTAAAAGTGTTCGGCGGCATTCTGGCGGGGATTGGCCTGTTCTTGTTTTTCCTGACGTTGTGGGATGGCCATGGACTTGGCAAGGCCTTCACGGTGTTCAAGGATTTCCTGCTGTGGAGCTCGGTCGTGACGGTGGGCATGCTGCTGCTCGCGTTCGGCGTCTTGACCCTGTTCATCGGCGCGTCCTATGACGTGGCTTTTGAGATGGACGAAAAGGGCGTCGAACACACGCAACAGCCCAGGCAGCACAAGAGAACGCGAAAGATGGGGCTGCTGACGGCCTTTGTCGGACTGCTCACGCTCCAGCCCGCCGTGGCAGGGAGCGGCCTGATGGCGGCATCGCGTTGGAGCATGTACAGCAAGTTCAGCCAGGTGGACAAGGTGAGAGGCAAAGCGAGGCGAAACGTGATCCATGTCCGATCAGGCCTCATGCACAATCAGATTTATGTGACGAAAGAGCAATACGGCTTTGTGCTGGACCATATCGCCCGACATTGTCGAAAAGGCGCGTCCATCAAAGGCTGAGGGATCCAGGCCGCGCGCCCCCGTGGCGCGCGGTTCCCCCTGTTTCAAAAAAACAATGATTTTCTTGCAATTTTGAAAGTCATCGTATAGAATCCGATGCCCTTGTCCCCCAATGCCCGCCTCGCTGCGGGATCTCGAAACCACACTGGAGCCCATCGATGAAAATAGTCGTCTGCATCAAGCAGGTCCCCGACACCACCGACGTCAAAATCAACCCGGAAACGAACACGCTCGTGCGTGAAGGCGTCGCCTCGATCGTCAACCCCTACGACATGTACGCCATCGAAGAATCCATCCGCATCAAGGAGCGGATCGGCGGCGACAGCAAGGTCATCGCCCTCTCCATGGGTCCTCAGCAGGCCGAAGCCGTGCTGCGCGAAGCCATTTCGATGGGCGTCGACCAGGGCGTGCTGCTCTGCGACCGTGCCTTCGCCGGCGCCGACACGTGGGCCACGAGCTACGCGCTCGCCCAGGCCATCCGAACGCTCGGCGGCGCCGACATCATCCTCTTCGGCAAGCAGGCGTCCGACGGCGACACCGCCCAGGTGGGCCCCGGCGTCGCCACGCATCTGGACATCCCCCAGATCACCTACGTCCGCAAGGTCGACGCCATCGACGGCGCCTCCATCACCGCCCAGCGCATGCTGGAGGACGGCAACGAAACGATCCGCGCCTCCCTGCCCTGCGCCATCACGGTCGTCAAGGAAGTCAACGAGCCGCGCCTTCCCTCCCTCCGGGGCAAGATGAACGCCAAGAAGGCCGAGCTTGCCGTGTGGACCGCCGCGGACATCAACGCCGATCCGCAGCGGTGCGGCCTGAACGGCTCCCCGACGAAGGTCATCCGCGTCTTCACCCCCGCCGCGCGCAGCGATGGCGAAATCCTCGTTGGCGAGCCCGACGAGACCGCCGAACAGCTCGTCGACAAGCTCATGCCGGTCATCGTCGGCGCGTCCAACTGATCGCGCCTCCCCTCCCCTTTTTCAAACCCTCCATCCGGACACTCCCATGTCAGAAGCTCTTCTCAAGGTCAACCCCGATCTCTGCGTCGGTTGCGGCGCGTGCGTCTCCGCCTGCCCCTTCGGCGCCCTCTCCATGGGCGACACGATCGTCGCCTGCAATGCCGATCTCTGCACCGGCTGCGGCGCGTGCGTCTCCGCCTGCCCCGTCAACGCCCTCTCCCTCCCCGAGAAGACGTCCGACGGCGCCGCCGATCTCGCCGACTGGAAGGACGTCTGGGTCTATGCGGAACAGTCCGACAACGAGGTCCACACCGTCACGTGGGAACTGCTCGGCGAAGCGCGCAAGCTGGCCGACTCCCTCGGCGTCAAGGTCGGCGCGATCCTCCTCGGCCACCAGGTCGACGCCCTGATCCCCCGGCTCGCCGAACGCGGCGCCGACATCGTCTACGTCGTCGACCGCCCCGACCTCGCCGTCTTCCAGGACGAGCGCCACGCCGCCGCGATCATCGAGATCGTCCGCCAGCACCGTCCGCAAATCCTCATGTGCGGCGCCACGGCCATCGGACGCTCCCTTGTCTCCCGCGTCGCCGTCACGCTCGACACCGGTCTCACGGCGGACTGCACGGGCCTCGCCATCGACCCCGCCACGGGCAACCTGCACCAGACCCGCCCGGCCTTCGGCGGCAACATCATGGCCACGATCGAAACGCCCAACCACCGCCCGCAGATGTGCACGGTGCGCCCCAAGGTGATGAAGGAGGCCGCCGCCACCCCGGGCCGGACCGCCGACGTCGTCGCCATCGACCTCGCCGACGCCATCCTCAAAGCCCGTTCCGAGCGCATCGCCTGGAAGCAGACGGGAGGCTCCACCGTCAACCTCGCCAACGCCAACATCATCGTCTCCGGCGGTCGCGGCATGCAGAAGCCCGAGAACTTCGCGCTGCTCAAGGATCTGGCGGACGTCCTTGGCGGCGCCGTCGGCGCCTCCCGCGCCGCCGTGGACGCCGACTGGATCCCCTATGCGCACCAGGTCGGCCAGACGGGCAAGACCGTCTGCCCCACGCTCTACATCGCCTGCGGCATCAGCGGCTCGGTCCAGCACCTCGCCGGCATGAGCTCCTCGGACATCATCGTCGCGATCAACAAGGATTCCGACGCCCCGATCTTCAAGCACGCCACCTACGGCATCGTCGGCGACGCGCTCAAGATCGTCCCGATGCTCACGGCCGCCTTCAAGAAGCGCCTCGGAAAGTAGGCTCCGCATGGGCATGAAGCTCACGCCATCGATCCTCCGCGCCCTGCAAACCGGGCGCGATGGCGTCAAGCCCCCGGCGCGCCTCCGCGTGCTGGGGATCGATGCGTCGCTCCGCTCCACCGGCCTCGGCATTGTGGAATCCGAAGCGGGCGCCTTGCGCATGGTCGATTGCCGGCCGGTCAGGAACCGGCCCGGCGCCCCGCTCTCCCAATGCCTGCTCAACCTCGCCGAAACGCTCCGCAACTACATCGCCGAATTCCAACCCGGGGAGGCGGCGATGGAGGGGATCTTCTTCTGCAAAAACGCCCGCACGGCGTTGTTGCTCGGCCACGCCCGCGGCGTGCTGCTGTCCGTCTGCGCAGAGGCGGGCATCCCCGTCCATGAATACCCCCCCACGCGCATCAAGCAGGCCGTGACCGGCACCGGCTCCGCCACCAAGGCGCAGATCCAGCACATGATGAAGCGCATCTTCGCCCTCCCCGAACTCCCCCAGGAAGACGCCGGCGACGCCCTCGCCATCGCCGTCACCCACCTCCACACCCGCAACGGCGTCGCCGTCCTCGCCCCCAAGACGCTGTAGTTTTTTGCATTGACTCCACCCCGGCGATTTTGATAGATTGGCTCTTGACGCAAATGAAGGCGGGATAGCTCAGTCGGTAGAGCACTGGAATCATAATCCATCGGCCGGGGGTTCGAGTCCCTCTCCCGCCACCAACTTCAACGTGTCACTCGGTCAAGACCGCTTTGAAGGATGTCATCTCGCCGGGCTTCGCAAGCGAGCCATTTCGGCAGAACGGGAAATCGTCGGTCGTCGGCATGCGGGTTTCCGCGAAAACACGGTTCATCACACCGTCGAGTCCGCGCCAGACGCGACGGCTTTTTCCCTCCGTTTCGGTTGTCGTCCAGAAGCAATGCTCCCGGGGCACCGGGATGATCGGCGCACTGGCGTGCGCCGTGTTCACGAGGCTGGTGAGCACCTTGCCCCGTTCGGCCGAAAAGATCGGCGCCTTCGGGTCGCGCAAACGCGCCAGGAGCGCCGCGACAATGTTGTCGCGCATCTGCTCCGGCCCGGGCATCGCAACCGTTTCGGTTGCGCCGTCCGCCCACTGCGCCGTGCAGCCTTCCATCGTCCAGCGGATCGAGCCGCCGTCGCCAATCGCCTCGATGATCGGATTGAGACTCGATTCCGACACATGCGACGTGACGAAAAGCAGATCGACGTCCTCCGCCGTCTTCATCTTCATGAAAGCGGTGTCGAAACTCTCGATCTCGGGATTGGCGCGATAGAGCCCCGCTTCGAGCGTCTCGACGTCCGCCATGGCGTCCGGCGTCGCCCCGCCAAAATAGCAGACAAGGTTGAGGTAGTGGGCCAGCGCGTTGTTCACGGGCGAATCGAGGATCCAACCGCCGGGCCCGCGCAGTCGGCCCGCCCAATTGTTGCGGCGGTAGTACGCCCGATCACGCGGCCAGAGACCGATGCAGCGGACGGTGCGGAGCCGGCCGATGCGGCCTTCGACGATCGCGCGCTTCATCGCATGGATCTGGGGCTGATACAGGTGCTGGTAGCCAACCGCCGCGAAACGCCCGGTCTTCTTCGACGCGGCGATGATCGCATCCGCGTCTTGCACAGTGGGCGCCAGCGGCTTTTCGACGAAGACGTTCATTCCCGCGCGCATGGCCGCGATGGACATCGGCGCATGCAAGCCGATGCCCACCGGCAGGAAGCAGAGGTCCACCCCGCCTGCATGGCGCTGGAACATCGCATCCGCGCTCTGGAAGATCTCGCACCCCGCAGCGCGGAGCGCCTCGCACTTTTCGGCCTCCTCTTCGGCGTTGATCACGGTGGCGCAGACGATGTCCACGAGCCCCGCCTTCCAAGCCCTCATGATGTCCTGATAATGGACATTCCCGAAACCGCTGACGCCAACGATCGCAACCTTTGCCTTTTGCACGTTTTTTCCCATTCCTCATCATTCCGGCGGAAATGCCGGAAAACAGCGCCAATCGTAGCAAGTTGACTCGCCGAGGTCAATCGAGGATCTGGAACCGACCGGGGCGTGTGTCGGAATCGTGACATGCTTCCTTGAGTTTCCATGAAACATGGAGAAGCCTTTTTGAAGGGTGGGAGATGGAGTCCAACGGGTTCCTTGTCGTGTCTGTGTCTGTGTTTAGAATTTTCAAGACAGGATTGCAGGATTGGTTTCTGTGTCCTCCCTGTCTTCTGTGGACAACCTCACTCGGCGCAGCCGCCACGCCCAAGTTTCAAGTGTCAAACCCATAGCCACGAAAAACGCAAAAATCGCAGGTGGCGCAGTCTTAGACAGGATTACAAGATTGACAAGATTGCCTGGGTAGTTGGAATCCTGTCTAAAAACGGGGTCTGGGGCGTCCCCGGCCTGAACTCCTCTCTGCGCTCTACGCACTCCTCACTATGCGAAGGGTGGCGCGGCGTGGGTGGTGGGGTTTGGACAGGATTACAAGATTGACAAGATTGCCTGGGTAGTTGGAATCCTGTCCAAAAAACGGGGTCTGGGGCGTCCCCGGCCTGGACTACGCTCTACGCTCTTCTCACTCCTCCTATGCGAAAGGGTGGCGCGGCGCAGGTGGTGGGGGTTTGGACAGGATTACAGGATTGACAAGATTGTTTTGGTGGATGGAATCCTGTCTAAAAACGGGGCCTGGGGCGTCCCCGGCCTGGACTACGCTCTACGCTCTTCTCACTCCTCACTAAAAAAGCCTGCTTTTTTGACAAGATTGTTTTGGTGGATGGAATCCTGTCCAAAAAACGGGGTCTGGGGCGTCCCCGGCCTGAACTACGCTCTGCGCTCTTCTCACTCCTCACTATGCGAAGGGTGGCGCGGCGTGGGTGGTGGGGTTTGGACAGGATTACAAGATTGACAAGATTGCCTGGGTAGTTGGAATCCTGTCCAAAAAACGGGGTCTGGGGCGTCCCCGGCCTGAACTACGCTCTTCTCCCTTCTCACTCCTCACTAAACAGGAACGGAGGCGTGCAGGGAGGGGCATGGCAATGAAAACACGCTTCTGAAATCAAGAAGGGACGACGGTGGTGCGGAGTGCGGCTCGATTGCAGTGAAAGCAATGCATCAAATTCCCTTTCAATGCGCATGACATAGGCAATGCCGGATTTGCTTGTCACTTTTCTGACACGCACCCGCTGGAACCGACCGATTGCCAAAATTTTTTCATTGTCATGATGGTGCAAGAAACGATACACTGCTTGGTCAATCAAAGAGCATTCCGCGCATGCGTTAAATTGTGAGAAGAAGCCGATGAATCCCCATACCCAAGCTTTCATGGAGCACTTCAAGTACGAAGGGCTCACGTTCGACGACATCTCCCTCGTCACCCAATACGCCGACTTCCTGCCGGACGAGACGTCCGTCGAGACCCGCCTGACCTCCCGCATCGGGCTCAACATCCCGTTCGTCAGCGCCGCCATGGACACCGTGACCGAGGCACCCATGGCCATTGCCATGGCCATGCTCGGCGGCGTCGGCGTCATCCACAAGAACCTCACGCCCGAGGAGCAGGCCGACCAGGTCAGCCAGGTCAAGCACCATCTCAACGGGCTCATCCACAACCCCGTCACGTTCCGCACGGGCCAGACCATCGCCGAGATCCTCGCCGTCCGCGCCGAGAAGAAATACAGCTTCAGCGGCTTCCCCATTCTCGATGCCGACGACCGCGTCGTGGGCGTCCTCACGGCCAAGGACGTCGCCTATGCCGAGAACGTCCAGGCCAAGGTCGACGACATCATGACCGACGAGCTCATCACGGCGCCTGAGGGCACAACGCTTGAAGAGGCCTACCGCATCATGCGACGGCACAAGAAAGGCAAGCTGCCGCTCATCGACAAGGAAGGCCGCCTCGCCGGCCTCTACAGCTTCACCGACGTCCACAACCTCGTCGAAAACAACCTGCCGATGGCCAACCGCGACGCCCAGTACCGCCTCCGCGCCGCGGCCGCCGTCAGCGGCGGCAACGACCACGAGCGCGTCGAGATGCTCGCCGACGCCAACGTCGACATCATCGTCGTCGACAGCGCCCACGGCCACACCCAGGGCATCATGGACATGGTCAAGTGGATCGCCAGGCATTTCCCGGACATCGACATCATCGCGGGCAACGTCGCCACCGGCGAAGGCGCCGTCGCCCTGCGCGACTGCGGCGCCCACGCCGTCAAGGTCGGCATCGGCCCCGGCTCCATCTGCACCACGCGCGTCGTCTGCGGCGTCGGCATCCCGCAGATCACCGCCGTCTGGAACGCCTGCCAGGCGCTCCAGGGCTCCATCCCCGTCATTTCCGACGGCGGCATCCGCCACTCCGGCGACGTTCCCAAGGCGCTGCTCGCGGGCGCGGAGTCGGTCATGCTGGGCTCCGTGCTGGCCGCCACCGACGAGAGCCCGGGCGAGAAGATCATCCACGAGGGGCGCCACTACGTCGTCTACCGCGGCATGGGCAGCCTTGCCGCCATGGTCGCCGGCAAGGGCAGCCGCGAGCGCTATTCCCAGGCGGACGCCGCCGCCGATCATCTCGTCCCCCAGGGCATCGAAGGCATCGTCCCCTACGCCGGCTCCGTCAAGAAGGTCCTGATCCAGTTCACCGGCGGCCTGCGCTCCTCCCTCGGCTACTGCGGCGCCCGCAGCATCCCCGAGCTGCGCGCCAACGGCAGGATCGTCCGCGTCTCCGACGCCGGCGTCCGCGAAGCGCATCCGCACGACATCAAGATCATGCGCGAGGCGCCCAACTACCGCTCCTAGTCGCGGCGGCGCCATGCGCGGCATGACCCAGGCAGAACGGCGGCGGATTCGCGGGCGCATGGGCGCGCGCCTCTACCGCCAGCGCATCCTGCTCGAAGGCACCCGCGAGCTCAAGCTCGGCGGGCGCGTGCGCATCTGCCCCATGCGCCTGTTCAAGCCTCTGCTCACCTTCGGCATGAAGGCCGTCGGCCTCTGGCGACGCGGCCGCCGCGAGTTTCTCAGCCCGGTCGTCCGCCACAACACCTTCGTCGTGCCCGATCTCCCGCCCGCGTTCGAAGGCTTCACCGTCCTGCACCTCAGCGACCTCCATCTCGACCTCGACACGCAGCTCACGCCCATCCTCGCGCAAGCGCTCCAAGGCCTCGACTACGACATCGCCGTCGTCACCGGCGACTTCAACAACTTCACCGTCCACATGGACGACACCGCCCTCAAGGAGATGGCCAAGCTCGCCGCGGTCTTCACCGCGCCGCTCTACGGCGTCCTGGGCAACCACGACTCGTTGCGCGACATTCCCACGCTCGAACGCATCGGCGTCAAGATCCTGCTCAACGAGTCCGTCCTCATCTCGCGCGGCGACGCCGTCCTCCGGCTCGTCGGCATCGACGACCCCAACATCTTCGCCACACACGACCTCGACCGCGCCCTCGCCTCCCCCGGGCGCCGCGCCGACGTCACGGTGCTCCTCTCCCACGCGCCCTGCATCCACCGCGAAGCCGCCGCAAGAGGCGTCGACATCGTCCTCTGCGGCCACACGCACGGCGGCCAGATCTGCCTGCCGAATGGCTCCACGCTCCGGCTCCACAAAGACGGCGGCGCCCGCCACGTCCAGAAAGGCGCCTGGCGCGACGGCTCCACGCAAGGCTGGACCTCCTCCGGCACCGGAGCCTGCGGCATCCCCGTGCGCATCAACTGTCCGCCCGAAATCCTCCTCCATCGGCTTGCGGCAACAGAAAATGGCGGGAGCGAGTGAGAATCGAACTCAACCAGGATCGATGAAGACCCCGCAGCGGTTTTGAAGACCGTGAGACCCACCAGGCGCCTATTCGCTCCCCCTGCGGCTTGACGGGCGAAATTGTACACCATGGCCCGGGCCGCGTCAACTTCAGCAACCGCCTCGCCGCCACCGCCCGTGGGCGGGCTCCTTGCGCCCACCCGTCCACGCTGCTTGCCCTTGCCCGCAAAAGCCCCTACCCAGCCCTCCGGCCTGATCCGGCTGATCGGCCTGATCCGCCCGATTCCAATGCTGGACTGACGACGGCGGATGCGCTATACTAGCCATTGTCAATCATTCTTATTGGCATTCCCGTGCAAGGCACGGGAGCGGTTTGATTCATTCACGATCTTCCAACATGTTCAACCCAAGACTAGACAACGACGTTTTCACCTGCGCGGAACGGCCTCTCTTCGAGGGCGTCGGCGCGGCGATCACCGCGGAGGCCGACGCCCTGGGCAACGGCGTCTTTCTCGCCGTCAAGCCGAAGGAAAGCCCTTTCTGGGCGTATTCCGCGCTTGGGCGCCCCGTCGATGTCAAACGGTTCGCCGCAATCTACGTCGTGCCGCAGTCGCCATTTTGGATGCGCCCCGCCGCCGGGAACGACCTTGCGAAACTGCCGCCCCGGACGAGCTGGCTGCTGATGCGGCACGAGGACGGGTTCCGCACCTTGGTCGTGACCTTGCGCAACGGCGGTCGCTTTGCCGCCTGGACGCAGGCGGAACCCGCTCGGGTCTGCATCGACGGCGTCCCCGCAGAATCCACGTGGGCGAACGGACTGCTTGAAACATCCGTGGAAGCGGATGCCATCTGTGAAATTTTGATTGAATTCTAGCATTGGATGCAAAGGAGAAAAAAGTTGAACGTCAAAGACGAAAAAGCAAATCCACATGGAATCACCGGCTTTGCCGCCGTGTACGGAAGCCCCGGGGCGCGCGTGCGCTTCATCGGCTTCTTCTCGATATTCTGGCCGTTCCTCATCGTCGTGTTCTTTGCGGGCTGGCTCATTGCCTACGCCTTTCCGATAAAGAACATCGGCGGGGGGATGGCCGGCGTGCTGCTGATCGCACTGGCGGTGGTGGCCTGGCTGGCGTTCGCCTCGGCGGCGAAGCGGTTCGAGTCGTATGTGAAGGGCGCGCGCGGCGAAGAGGCCGTGGCGCGCGAGCTGGCGATGCTGCCGGCGGGCTGGGACGTCTTCCACGGCGTGCCGCGCGGGCGGTTCGACGGCGTCTGCGGCGGCGGCGATTTCGACCACATCGTGATCGGCCCCGACACGCTGTTCGTCATTGAAACGAAGAATTGGGACGGCCCCGTGACGCTGGAGCGCGGCGTGATGCGCGTGCGTGGCCGCACGCCAAACCGCTCGCCCGTGGCGCAAGTGCGGAACGAAGCCAACGAACTGACCGGCATCCTCAAGGACGCCATTCCCGAGGGCGTTGTCGTCACCCCCGTGATCTGCTTCGCCAACAACAGCTATGCCGCCGACGAGGGGATGATCGACGATGTCCACGTCTGCAACGCGCGGATGCTTCGCAGCATCATCATGGAGACCTCGGGCGGTTTCATCGACGAGCAGAAACGCCGGCTGATCCTCGACAGCCTCGCGCACCGTCTCGGCGCCTAGCCGCGGCGCAAGGGAGCAGACTTGAGCGCGTTCCAGCTTGTTTCGGAATACCCGCCGGCAGGCGACCAGCCCGAGGCCATCGCCCGGCTCGTCGCCGGCTTCCGCTCGGGCATGAACGCCCAGGTGCTCGAAGGCGTGACCGGCTCGGGGAAGACCTTCACGATGGCCAACGTCATTCGCGACATCGGCCTCCCCACGCTCGTCGTCTCCCACAACAAGACGCTCGCCGCCCAGCTCTTCGGCGAGTTCAAGGCGTTCTTCCCGGAAAACGCCGTCGAGTACTTCGTCAGCTACTACGACTACTACCAGCCCGAAGCGTACATCCCCCAGACGGACACGTACATCGCGAAAGACGCCGCGATCAACGACGAAATCGAACGCTTCCGCCTCTCGGCCACCAACTCGCTGCTGTGCCGAAAGGATGTGATCGTCGTCGCCTCGGTCTCCTGCATCTATGGCCTCGGCTCGTCCGACGACTACACGGGGATGACGCTGAGCCTTGAAAAGGGGCAGGAGGTGGATCGCGACGCCATCCTCGCGCGCCTCGTCGAGATCCAATACCAGCGCAACGACGTCGAGCCCCAGCCCGGCGTCTTCCGCGTTCGCGGCGACACCGTCGACGTGTTCCCCTCCTACAACAAGATCGGCATCCGCCTCTCGCTCTTCGGCGACGAGCTGGAGGAGATCAGCGAATTCGACCCCACGAGCGGACGCGCCACGCGCCGCCTCGATCGGACGATCGTCTCGCCGGCAAAGCACTTCGTCATGCCCCACGAACGCATGATGGACGCCATCGCGGACATCGAGGCCGAGCTCGACGAGCGCGTCGCCTGGTTCGAGGCCAAGGGCAAGCTGCTGGAGGCGCAGCGGCTGCAGCAGCGCACGCGCTACGACATGGAGATGTTCCGCGAGATCGGCTACTGCACCGGGATCGAAAACTATTCCCGCCACCTCGCCGGCCGCCCCGCAGGCTCCCCGGGCGAATGCCTCATCGACTTCTTCCCCAAGCCGTTTCTCACGATCATCGACGAGTCGCACGCCACGCTTCCCCAGATCCGCGGCATGTACAACGGCGACCAGGCGCGCAAGACGGTTCTCGTCGACCACGGGTTCCGCCTGCCATCGGCCAAGGACAACCGGCCGCTCAACTTCGAGGAGTTCAACTCGAAGATCGAGCAAACGCTCTACGTCTCCGCCACCCCGGCGCCCTACGAGCGCGGCATTGCCGGACAGGTCGTCTCGCAGGTCATCCGGCCCACGGGCCTGCTTGATCCACCCGTGGAGGTCCGGCCGCTCAAGCGCCAGATCGACGATCTCATGGAGGAGGTGCGCAGCTGCGCCGAGCGCGGCGACCGCGTGCTCGCCACCACGCTCACGAAGCGAACGGCCGAAGACCTCTCGCAATACTTGAAGGACGCCGGGCTCCGCGTCGAATACCTGCACTCGGACATCGACGCGCTTGAACGCGTCGCCGTGCTCACGCGCCTGCGAAAAGGCGAGTTCGACGCGCTCATCGGCATCAACCTCCTGCGCGAAGGCCTCGACCTCCCGGAAGTCGCCCTTGTCGCCGTGCTCGACGCCGACAAGGAGGGCTTCCTGCGCAGCGCCACGTCGCTCATGCAGACGGCCGGGCGCACCGCCCGCCACGAAGCGGGGCGCGTGATCCTCTACGCCGACCAGGTCACCGATTCGATGCGGACGATGATCGAGACGACGGAACGCCGTCGCCAACGCCAGATCGCCCACAACGAAGCGCACGGCATCACGCCGCGCAGCGTCAAGCGGGCGCTCAGCGAAGACGACGCCGTTCGCAGCGTCGCCGGCGAAATCGAACGGCGCATCATCGCCGAAGACGGCGCGGACTACGATGTCGCGCGCGCCATTGCCGACATCCAGCGCGAAATGCTCGAGGCCGCCGAAGCGCTCGAATTCGAGCGCGCCGCCGTCTTGCGCGACGAGCTGCGCGAACTCCAGGCTTCTTTGAATCCAGAAACGAGACCCAAACCATCCCCTCAACCCAGGCAAAAAAGGCGGAAGAAACAACCGTGAAACAGTCCGTGACAACATTTGGCAATCCCGTGCTGCGCAAGAAGGCGGTCAAGATCGAGACCGTCACGCAGGAAATCAAAGACCTCGCCGCCTCCATGCTCGAGACGATGCATGCCCACCGCGGACTCGGCCTCGCCGCCGAACAAGTCGGGCGCACCGAGGCGATCTGCGTCGTCGACGTGCCGCCCGACTGCCAGGGCGAGGAATTCGTCAAACTCAACGCGCCAGTCAAGATGCCGCTCATCCTCCTCAACCCCGTCGTGAGCATGTTCGAAGGCACGCTTCGCTGCAAGGAAGGCTGCCTGAGCTTCCCCGGCCTTTTCATCGACGTGACGCGCGCGCGATCCTGCACCGTCGCCTACATGGGGATCGACGGCCGGCATTACGAGGCGCGCGTCCACGGCATGCTCGCCCGCGCCGTGCAACACGAGGTCGACCACCTCAACGGCGTCCTGCTCGTGGACAAGATGTCCCCGACGCAGAAGACGCTGAACGCAGGCAAGCTCCGCCGCATCAGGCGGGGAACGCTCGAAGGCCCCAACCAGCAGGCAGGCGCATGAAGAGAAAACTGATCGACCGCGGTGTCGTCTTCCCCGATCCCGACGCCGTTTCCATTGCCCCCGACATCGATCCCGAGCGGTTCCATCCCGGCGCCGTGATCCACCCCGGCTGCCGAATCAGCGGCGTCGAGACGGCCGTCGGCCCCGGCGCCCGGATTGGCGCCGAGTCCCCCGCCACGCTGCGCAACTGCCAGATCGGCAGGGACGTCGTGGTCGCCGGCGGCTTTCTCGACGGCACGACGCTGCTCGACGGCGTCATGGTCGGCAACGGATTTCATTCGCGCCCCGGCACGTTGCTCGAAGAATGCAGCAGCGTGGCGCACGCCGTCGGCCTCAAGCAGACGATTCTCATGCCCTATGTCACGCTGGGCAGCCTGATCAACTTCTGCGACGTGCTCATGGCAGGCGGCACAGGCCAGGACAACCATTCGGAAGTCGGCTCCTCCTACGTCCACTTCAACTTCACGCCGCACCAGGACAAGGCCACGGCCTCGCTTGTCGGAGACGTTCCCCGCGGCGTCCTGCTGGACCGGAAGCCGATTTTCCTGGGCGGGCAAGGCGGCCTCGTCGGCCCCTGCCGGATCGCCTACGGCACCATCGCCGCGGCAGGGTGCATACTCCGCCACGACGTGCCCGAGGAAAACCAGCTCGTGACAGGCTCCTCGACGACGGCGCTGCGCACGCGCCCCTACGAAGCGGTGAAATACGGCCGCGTCGAAGGCATCCTGAAGAACTGCTTCCTTTATCTCGGCAACATCCTCGCGCTCCGCGCCTGGTACGACCACGCCCGCCAGCCCATCATGGTGAAGACGCCGTGGGGCGCGGCCTGCTGGGCGGGCGCGCGCCAGCGACTCGGCGAAATCTGGAAGGAGCGCGTCAAACGTCTCGACCAACTTGCGGAGAAATTCGTGACGTCCGTCGAAGCGGCGGGCGAACAGCGCAAGAGCCTCGTTTTCACCCCCCAGAGCCGTTTCATTGAAGAATGGCCGCAACGTCGCGAGCGCCTCGCCGCGCGATGGAGCGAACCACACGCCCCGGAAGGCGATGCCGCCGAGGCCGTCCAGACCCTCGCCACGGCAGAAGACTGCCGACGCGGCGTCGCGGCGCTCCCCCCCGAAATGAAAGCCGCCATCACGACCTGGCTTCAAGCCATCGTGGATGGATGATCGGAAACACCATGGGACTCGACATCCGCCAGAGACTGGAAATCCTTTCGGACGACGCCAAATACGACCTCTCGTGCTCCTGCGGCTCCGACGAGCGGTCGCGACGGCGGCGCGGGCTCGACGGCACCTGGCTCTATCCCGTCCAGCTCGCCTCCGGCGGCACGGGCGTCATGCTCAAGACGCTCCTCTCGAACGTCTGCACCAGCGACTGCGCCTACTGCCCGCTCCGCCACAACGGCGCTTCCAACCGCTGCTCGCTGACGCCCGACGAAATCGCCAAGGTCTTCATGGACCATCTCAGCCGCCAATGGCTGCTCGGCATCTTCCTCTCCTCCGGCATCGTGGGCACGCCGGACCACACGATGGAATTGCTCGTCGCCGCCGCCGAAATCCTGCGCAGGAAATACCAGTACCGCGGCTACATCCACCTCAAGATCATCCCCGGCGCCTCTCCGGCCGCGATCCGCCGCGCCCTGCAACTGTCCAGCGCCGTCTCGCTCAACATCGAAGTGCCCGGCGCCGCCTACTTCGCCCAGCTCTCGAACTACAAGCGCTTCGACACCGACATCGTCGCCCCGCTCAAGCTCATGGCCGAGCACACGGCCAAAGGCGCCGAGTTCGCCCGCGTCAAATGCAAGACGCAATTCATCGTCGGCGCCGCCACCGAGCGCGACCGCGACATCGTGCGCTACACGGGCGCGATCTACGACCGCCTGAAGTTCCAGCGCGTCTATTTCTCCGCCTACCAGCCGCCGCGCCCGACGGAGTTCACGCTGGACGACGGCCGGAACGCCGCCCGGCTCACCCGCGAACATCGGCTCTACCAGATGGACTTCCTCCTGCGCAAGTACAAGTTCAAGGCCGATGAAATCGTCTTCGACGACACAGGCGACCTCGATCCCGCCGTCGACCCCAAGCAGCGCTGGGCCGACCTGCATCCCGAATTCTATCCCGTCAAGGTGAACGAGGCCGATCGCGAGGCGCTGCTGCGCATCCCCGGCGTCGGCCCCGTCCACGTCAACCGCATCCTCAAGCAACGTCGCGAACGCCGCCTCCAGAGCTGGCTCGACATCGGCCTCAAAGGCCGCAACGCCCTCAAGCCGCTACGCTACGCCGTCTTCAGCTAGCGTGCAACCATGGCGCCCTGCAAATTGGCCGCTTGCCTGAACGGGGGAAAAAGGCTAGAATCCATCCTGTTATTTGACGAGCCATGCGCGCGACTCGCCGAGGGGCAAACGCGCAAGTCCGTGGACTAAAACCGCGATGGAGCAACCAACATGATTTTCTGCTTTTCCGGAACAGGGAATTCCACGTACGCCGCGAACAAAGTGGCGGACGACGAAACCATCATCTCCATTGCCGATTCGCTACGCCGTTCGGCCTACCTGTTTGGCATCGCGCCGGGCGAGAGCCTGGGTTTCGTCGTCCCCGTGTATTTCCTGGGGATGCCACGCGCCGTCATGGACTTCGTTTCACGCCTGAGGCTGACTTTCGACGAAAAGCCCTACACCTACCTTGTGATGACATGTGGCAGCGTCATTGGGACTGCCGACGCCATGTTCAGGAAGGCGCTCGCCGCAAGGGGGATTGAACTGGACGCCGTCTTCGACGTCGCAATGCCCGGCAACTACACGGTGCTTTACGGCGCCCCGTCCCCTGCGAAGCAGGAGGAGATTTTCACTCGCGCCGACGCCACGCTGGCAACGGTGAAAGCGCACGTCGCCCACAAGGATCCAGGCGATTTCTGCACGCACCGCGGATTCATGCCGAAGCTCATGACGAAGATCGGCTACAGCTTTTATGGCAAAGGGCGCAAGACCGCTCCCTTCCAGGCGTCAGACAAATGCATCCAATGCCGCAAATGCGAAAAAGGCTGCCCGGATCGGGCGATCCAAATCAAGAAGGGGCGTCCCAAGTGGCGAAACCCGACATGCACGCACTGCATGGCCTGTCTGCAGAACTGCCCCGTGGAGGCGATTGACTACGGGCGCAAAACGCAAGGGCGGGCGCGCTACGTCAACACACGCATCAAGTAATGTTTTCGAGCATGAAAAGAAAGATTCCCACCGTCGCGATCTCATTGACACTTGCCTTCCTGGCCGGATGCTGGCTGGGGGCGCGCTGGGCATCGCCACATGTCGACAAGCCGGCGGAAAGCCTTCCCAAAGCCGCTTCCATCGGCAAGGACGCCGTTTCGCCCTCCCCCCTGGCTCGCGAGGCCTTTGATCGCCCAGACGCCGCAAAGCCAACGCAATCTGCGCCGGACGCCACGGCACACCCCCGGCTTTCGATCCGCGACGTCGAGGAAAAGCTCCTTGAGGCCAACGCCAAAGGCTCCACCCGGCATCAGGGGCTTCTGGGAAGCAACGTGAATTTGATGGAGATGGTCTCGACGGTCGAAGCGAAGGACATTCCACGTCTTCTGGCTTTTGCGGACGCCAATCTCAATCGGTCGCTCCAGATGAATCTGCGGCATCTGCTCGTCAACAAACTGGCCGAGCACGATCAGCAAAGCGCCTTCGCCCATGCCAGCCAGTTGAAGAACCGACGCGAACGCGAGCAGATGCTGAGACAAATCGCAGAGATTTGGTCAAGAAAAGATCCCGCGGCCGCACTCAAATGGGCGCGCAACCTTCCGCCCACCACCTTCCGCGACGACACGTTGCGAACCATCATTTCCAACTATGCCGCCGAGGAACCCGAAAAGGCCTTTCAGCTCGCCCAGACACTCGGGAAAGGCAAGGCGCAAAACTGGCGGAGCGTCGGCGCAACGATTCTCGGCCATTGGGCCGAAAAAGACCCGCAGGCCGCCATCAAGGCGGCCGAGTCGATCGCCGACGCCCAATTTCGGAACCAGGCGTTTTCCCAGATTGCCTCGACCTGGGGGCGGAAGGATCTCCATGCGGCGATCGCCTGGGCCGAAGGCCTCGGCTCCCCTTCCGCCCGGCGCGACATCCTCAACTCCCTTGTGTGGAACTGGTCCCAGCGCGATGCCCCAGCGGCACTGGAATACGCGAGGCAAATGCCCGAAGGACAAGCCAAGAAGAACGCGCTCCGCACCGCCACCTCCCAGCTTGCCGCCGAAGACCCCCGGGCCGCCCTTGATTTTGTCGACGCCCTGCCCGCCAGCTTGAGCCGCAACGAGCTGCTCGGCACTGTCGTCACCGAATGGATGCAGCAAGACCCGGATGCCGCGACGGACTACATCCGTTCGCTCCCCGAGGGGCTGAATCGCAACAAGATCATCGAAAGGGCGATCAACAACGTCGCCTATTCAAACCCGGAAGAGGCGATGGAACTTTCGAGTCTTCTGCCGATGAATGCCGTCGCGTTTCAGAACGTCGCCGGTCAAATCGCCAATGGCCTCGCGCAGTCGGATCCCCAGGCCGCGCTCGACTGGATCGCCTCGCTGCCCGAGGGGGCCGCCAAGCGCAACGCCCTGACCCATGCGAGCTGGGGCGTGGCTCAAGTCGATCCCTTCGCCGCCGCCGACTTTGCGGACACGCTCCCCGCCGGACGGAGCCGCGACGACTTCATCCGCAATCTCGCCAACAGCTGGGCAAACGCCGACCCGCTCACGGCCCTCTCCTGGGCCGAAGACCTCCCCGATGGGAGCGCGAAACGCAACGCCATGCAGTCCATCACCCAGCAATGGGCGCGCGAAGCCCCCTCCGATGCGATCCACTATGCGAAAAACCTGCAAGCCGACTCCTTCCGCGACAACATCTTGAACCAATCGGCACAACACTGGATCAAGGAAAACCCCGCTGAAGCCATGGCCTGGTTCAAGACACTTCCACAAGGCGCCGACCGATCGGCCGCGCTCCAGGGCATCGCTTCGGGCATGGCGCAAGAGGATCCGCTGGCCGCGGCGAACTTCGTGGCCGACCAGCCCTCCGACGACGATCAGACGAAGGCGGCGCTTTCGGTCGTCAGGCAATGGGTCGAATCGGATCCCGCCGCGGCGGCCGCCTGGGCCGCCACCTTCACCGGCGACGCCCGCAAGCAGGCGCTCGGCAACGTCGTGCAGCGCTGGGGGCAGATGGATCCCGCCAGCGCCGGCGACTGGCTTGACACGTTGCCCAAGGATGGCGATCGCGACGCGATCGTCCAGCGCTACGTCAACTCCACGTCCTGGCAGCATCCCGAATACGCAGCCTATTTTGCGGAAACGATCTCCGATGAAAAGCTCCGCGAGCGGATGATCGCCAGCGTTGCCAACAGCTGGAGCAACCACGACCCCGAAGCCGTCATCAACTGGATCTCCAAGGTCGACCTTCCCGAAGAAAAGAAAAAGAAGCTTGTCGAGCAGGCTTCGAAGAGGAAATGAACATGACACGCGTTACCCAATGGCTCGTCAACTGCGCCGCGCTCGGAGTCGTCGTGCTGGCTCTGAAGGCGGCGTCGCCGATGATCACCCAGGTGCTGGTCATCTTGTTTCTGGCCATCATCATCTCGCCCATCTACTACCTCTTGCGCCGATGGCGCACGCCCTCCTGGCTCGCGTTGGCGCTGATGATCGCCACGATGGTCCTCCTCTGCCTCTACGGGATGAACGTCGTCTCGAAGGCGGCGCTGGACTTCACCAAGAAGATTCCGGACTACTACCGCGCACTCGTCGATTCGGCCAAGGGGCTCCGGGAATGGCTGCATGTGCAAGGCGTGGACGTGTCGCCCGTCCTCTTTGAAGAGTTGCTCCAGGTGGATGCCAACACGATCTCGGGCGTCGTGAAGCAAGGCGGCGCGATCATCGGAAACTTCCTCAAAAACGCCGTCTTCGTCCTGATCATCGTCTCGTTCATCCTCTGCGAACTCCCCATGCTCGGCACGAAGATGAGGCGGCAGCGCTGGATGACGGATTCCTTGTGGGAGCGGCTGACGACGATTGTCCTGCACGTCCGCCACTACATGGGGATCAAGACGCTGATCAGCGCCGCCACGGGCTTCTGCATTTATCTCGGACTGCTGCTCATGGACGTCGATTCGCCTGTGCTGATGGGCTTCGTGGCGTTCATCTTGAACTACGTGCCGGTGATCGGCTCGATCATCGCCGCCATACCGGCGGTGCTGATCGCGCTCATGCAACACGGCACGCTCAAAGGCGCCTACGTCGCTGCGCTCTATCTCGCCGTGAACATGCTCTTCGGCAACATCCTCGAACCGCGGTTCATGGGCTATGGCTTCGGCGTCTCGCCCGTCGTGGTGCTCTTTTCGCTCATCTTCTGGGGCTGGGTGCTTGGCCCCCTGGGGACGCTGTTCGCCGTGCCGCTGACGATGGCGATGCAAGTGGCGCTCGGCTCGATGATGCGGGAGTTCGACGCGCAACCTAGCGAATGATGTTGATCTTGACCACGTCCACGTCCACGTCCGCGTACTCGCACACGATTCCCCACGGAAGCTCACGCACTCTCGCGCACCCCCAATTTGCCTAGCGGATGATGTTGATCTTGACCTCGTCGTCATCGACGACGGGAACGTCTTCCTCGACGGCCACCGGGGTCTTGAACGTGGGCAGGTAGCGATAGTAGACCATGAGCTGGAGGGCGCACAGGCAGGTGTCCTGAACACGGTGGCCGATCGTCGTCGTTGCCGTGATTTCCCTGGAGTCCTTGCCTCCCTCCCAATGGATGGAAGGCAGAGCCGGCCCGGCTCCGGCGCCCGACTCGCTTTCAGACGGGCTGTCCCAGTAGCCGATGTCGCGCAGATTTCCATCAGGATCGGTGATGCCGTCCTTGATGACGACCTGGCGCTTGATGAGCTCCGGCTGGAACTGCTTGTTCCAGCTTGTCCAGCGGTCGCCGCCGGCATGGAACTTCGCCTGGGTGATGTAGTACCAGTAGTAGACGGGGTTGCCGCCGAGACCCCTCCAGTTCTCGAAGGAGAAGTTGAAATTGTCAAGGTAGGCGAGCGTGGACTCGACCTCGGGTTCTTTCGCGGCGCCCAGAAGCTGCATGCAGAGCACGCCGACGCCGGAGAGGCCGCCCCGGCCGGGGCTGGTGTAGCCGAAGCCGCCGCTGGGATGGGCGTTGAGCTTGAAGCCGTTGACGGCGTTGTGGCAGGCCTTCTCAAGCCCCGGCGCATCGAGATCCTCGCCCATCATGCCGGCCTTGAGCGCCTGGGCGCACCAGCCCATGTAGGATGTGTCGTCGCGCTGCGTCTGGCGCATGTTGTAGTCCCAGCCGCCGTTGGGGTGCTGGCCCTCGATGATGTGCCGGAGCGCCTTCTCGGCGGCGATCTTGACCATGGGGACCTTGGTGAGCGTGTAGGCCTCGCACAGCGCATACGTGGCGATCGGATGGGCGTAGTTGTTGCCGTCCTTCGACCGGAACAGGCCGTTGTCATTCTGGTTGTCGCAAAGGTAGCGCAAACCGCGCTCCACGGTGGGGCCGAACTCGACGCACTCGGCCCGGGGCGTCTCGCCATGGGCAAGATAGCAAAGCAGCGCCATTCCCGTCATCGCCGTCGCCTGCCCCGGCCATGAGCCGTCCTCCTTCTGCTGGGCCTTCAGCCAGCGCAGCGCGCGCATGACCGTCGCCTCGCCGGCGGAGGAGCCCTTGAATTCGGCCAGTGCCTGGCCGCGATGGCCCGGGGAGCGGGATCCCACGATGCCACGCATGACGATGGGGCTCTTGATGATGGCGACGGTGTTGATCGCCGCCGGCTTCGGGGAAACGGGCTCGCTGTGGGCGAACGTGGTCACCTGCTGGGGGTTGAAGTTCTCGGTCGGGCCGTCGAACGCCGTGTCGATCATCTCGAACTCGAATTCCTCCATCGGCGGCGGAGGCGGCTCGTCTTCAATCTTGGGCTCTTCCGTGGCCTCGATCACCGTGACGGCAACGACCTTTTCCTGAACTTCGTGCGTTGTTTCAATGGTCATCAGAAACGCAATGGCGACGATCGGCAGCACGATGGCGAGGAAGGGCCCCAGCATGCGCTGAAGCTCCAGCACGGCGAGTTTGTATTCGCCGCTGTCCTTCGGCTTGCTGATGCCATTGATCATGCGCTTCATGCGCTTGGCAAACGTGCGCTCCTCGAAGAGCTTCATCAGCTCCGAGAAGGCGCGGTCTCGTCTTGTGGGCGAAACGGG
>JBMNOD010000043.1:0-27323 GCA_050942875.1 Kiritimatiellia bacterium | reverse complement strand
AGTGGGCGGAACGGGAAACCAAAGTCGGAATAAAACCTAATCCGCTGAAAATCAGGAACTTAAAAGGCGTTCAGACCGTGATTTTTCGCTGGAACTTCGGTCTAAACGACTGGATTCCTATGAGCTGGTTTGACTGGTGCATCATGATCATCCCCTTCGCGTCTGTGGTGGCGCTTGCCATCTACGCGAAAAAGTACTCCCGAGACGTCGTGGACTTCCTCGCGGCCGGTCGTGTGGCGGGGCGGTACGTGATTTCCGTCGGCGACGTCGCCGCAGGCTTGAGCGTGATCACGCTCGTGGCGGCGTCCGAGGCGACCTATCGCGCCGGCCAGGCGATGGGCTTCTGGAACATCCTCACCACCCCGCTGGGGATGATCCTGGCGCTGACGGGCTACTGCACCTACCGCTACCGCGCCACGAAGGCGCTTTCGGTCGGCCAGTTTCTGGAGCGGCGCTACTCGCGCTCGTTCCGCATTTTCGCGGCGACGCTGCGAAACATCGCCGAGATGGTGACGAACGCGATCGGGCCGGCCATCGCCGCCAACTTCTTCATCTACTTCCTCGGACTGCCGCACAGAGTCCATGTTTTCGGCGTCAACCTGCCGTGCTTCGGCATCATCGTCGCCATCTGCCTCACGCTGGCGATGATTGTCATCTGGCCTGCGGGGCGCATTTCGCTTCTCGTGACCGACACGTTCCAGGGGCTGCTTTCGTACCCGATTTTCGTCATCGTCGCGGGCTACATCTTCTTCAAGTTCTCGTGGGGCGACTACATGGTGCCCGTGATGCTCGACCGCGTGCCGGGCGAGAGCTTCCTGGATCCGTTCGACATTGCGAAGCTCCGCGACTTCAACCTCTTCGCGCTGGCCGTGACGATCACGAGCACGCTTCTGCAGCGGGCGAGCTGGTTCGGCAACGACACGACCAACTCCGGCCGCACGCCCCATGAACAGAAGATGGCCGGCGTGCTCGGCACGTGGCGCAACGGCTTCTCGTGGACGATGATCGGCCTCGTGTCGCTTCTCGTGATCACGGTGATGAACCACGAGAAGTTCTTCAACCCGAAGACGCCCGACACCTTCTCCTCGCACGAGACGCGCATTGCGCTCATCAACAAGGTCGCGGACGAGGCCGTCCCGAGCCCCGAGGTGCGCGAACAGATCAGGTCGGACCTCGAAAAACTCGATCCGCCCACGCATCGCACCTACAAGGATCCGGTTCCCGACGCCATCCGCGGCGAGCACGACGCCTACTTCGCCACGATGCGGCAGATCGCCGAGGCGAAGAACGTCAAGGATCTCAAGCTTCCCGAGCCGAGCCCGGAGCTCGCCGCCTATCTCAAGGACAACCTCCCCCTGTCGCACCTCAAGAACGTCGATACGCCTTACATCGACTTGGCGCGCGACCGCATCCATGCGAACTTGAGCCCCGAATTGCAGGCCGAGGCCGACCGCATCGAGGCGGCGCGGCAGGCCTCGGCCGCGTCGGTCGAAGCGGGCGGCGAACCGCTCGACATCCCCACGCCGAGCGCCGGGCTGGCCGCCGCGATGGGGGCGAACGCCAAGCAAGCCCAGCAGGTCCGCACGCTCTACGGGCAGATGATGATGCCGATCACGTTGAAGCGCATCCTTCCGCCCGGGTTGCTCGGCCTCTTCGGGCTGCTGATGCTGATGCTGCTCATCTCGACCGACGACTCGCGGATCTTCAATGCGTCCTCGACCTGGGCGCAGGACGTGATCCTGCCGCTCTTCAAGAAGCCGCCTTCGAGCCGGCAGCACATCTTGATCCTCCGGCTCACGGCCCTCGCGGTGACGATCTTCTTCTTCATCGTGGCGATTTTCTTCAGCCAGTTGGACTACATCAACATGTTCACGACGATCATGTGCTCGCTCTGGCTGGGCGGCGGCGGCTCGGTGATGATTTTCGGGCTTTACAGCCGCTTCGGCAACACGGTCGGCGCGTGGTGCTCGATCATCTTCGGCAGCGGATCGTCGCTTGTCGGCCTCATCGCGCAGCGCACGTGGTCGGCGAGCATCGTCCCGTTCCTGGCGCGCAATGGCTGGACGGAGGCGTGGTTCTCCTTCTTCGCCAAAGTCGTGAAGCCGCTCAACCCGTGGGTCGACTGGTCCTACGGCTTCAATTCGGGCGAGAGCACCTACGCCGAGGCGCTGCAGCTCTTCTGCGAGAAGTTCCCGCCGAACTCGATGGAGATCTACTTCCTTTCGATGGTGCTCTCGGTCGGCGCCTACGTGATCGGGTCCTGGGTTGCGATCAAGTGCGGCAAGTACGGGCTCTTCAACCTCGACAAGATGCTCAACCGCGGCGAATACGCGGACGAGGAGGAGAAGGAGCGCATCCGCCTCGCCCAGTCGAAGCGCGTCTCGATCCTCTCGCGCCTCGTCGGCATCACGAACGAATACACGACGGGCGACCGCATCATCGCGTGGTCGGTCTTCATCTACACGATCGGCTACCGCTTCATCCTCACGTTTGTCGTGGTGTGGATTTGGAACGTGGTTTCGCCGTGGCCGAAGGCGTGGTGGGGCACCTACTACTACGTGACGAGCCTCATCATCCCGATGCTCATCGGCATCGTCTCGACCGTGTGGTTCATGTGGGGCGGCATCAAAGACCTGTTCCAGCTCTTCCGCGACCTCGACGCCCGCGTGATCGACACGACGGACAATGGGATGAGGTAGTTTGAGTCGCTACTAACCCGGCCAAAAATAGTGTTGCATTTTGTGCGCGGTCATGTTAGCCTGGAGTCATGCAAATCAAAAACGCAAGAGAGATCAGCACAAACGAGCTTTTCGAGCGCCGCAAACAGGCGGTCGCGCTGTACAACACCGGCATGCTCATTCAGGACATCGCCCCGATCGTCGGGGCGCATCGCAACGTGGTCGGGCGCTGGATCCGCCTGTGGGAATCGGGCGGCGAGAAAGCTTTGAAACCGGCCAAGCCCGGTCGCCCGAAAGGGAGCGGGCGGCGTCTCACGCCCGAGCAGGAGAAATCGATTGCCAAGGCCCTTGTCGACAAGTGCCCGGACCAGCTCAAGATGCCGTTCGCGCTTTGGACGCGCGCCGCCGTGCAAGAGTACATCCAGCGCAAGCACGGGGTGGCGCTGCCCTTGCGCTCCGTGGGGCGCTGCCTCCGCCGGTGGGGTTTCACGCCGCAGAGGCCGGTTCGGCGTGCCTATGAGCGAAATCCGGCTGCCGTTGAAAGGTGGCTTGCGGAAACCTACCCGATGATCAAGGCTCGCGCAGAGGAAGAGGGCGGGGAGATTCATTGGGGGGATGAGACGGGCATCCACAGCGACGATGTGAATGGGCGAGGCTATGCACCGAAGGGGCGCACTCCCGTGCGCCGTGCCAAGGGCACCGCCGAGAAAACAGACATGATCTCGACGGTCACGAACCAGGGCAAGGTCCGCTTCATGTTCTACCACGGCGGCATGTGCGCCTCCGTCCTGCTGCTCTTCCTGGAGCGGCTGATCCGTTCTTCCGAGGCCAAGGTGTTCCTTGTCCTCGACAACCTCAAGGTACACCACTCGAAGCCCGTCAAGGAATGGCTCGAAGAGAACTCCAAACGCATCGAACTTTTCTACCTTCCCAGCTATTCTCCCGATCTGAACCCCGACGAGTACCTGAATTGCGACCTCAAAGGGATCATCAGCCGAAAACCCGACGCACGATGCAAAGGGCATCTGAAAAGGACGGCGCTTGGCGCCATGCGAAGCATCCAAAAACAGCCGCGCAGGGTGCGCAGCTACTTCGAGCATGAGAGCATCATCTACGCATCATGAATTATGGCCGGGTTAGTAGTGCCGCAGGGCAGCTTTGTCGCGACAACGCTTCTGAATCCCTCGTCGCGAAAGAAAGGCAAAAATTGAAAGACGCATGTCTTTGCTTCGTTGCCGCCTTGCTCGCGTCATTCGTTCCCGCACCATCGCGGGGCGCGCTTACGGCGTCGGATTGGACGGATGTTTCTCGTCCGTCGGGGGCTGGATGCGTCGAAATGAGCGGCATCGCCTGGGCGGGTGGCGATCTCTTCTATGCGGTGGATGATACGGACAAGATGCTTTATCCGGTCACGATCAACATCAATCGCTCGACTGGGAGCTTTGCCCAATCCGACATTGCGATTGGAACGGGCGTTTTGACCGCCGGGGGGCATGATCTGGAGGGGTGCGCGTTCGACCCGGCGTCGGGCGCGCTCTGGATTTCCGATGAGACGGGCGCCACGATCCGGGAGTTCGACGTCTTGACCGGCGAGCTTCTCCGCTCGGCCCCGGTGCCGTCGGTCATGACGCAATGCCGCGGCAACTACAGCCTGGAGGCGCTGACGATTTCCGGCGACGGACGCACGATGTGGACCGCCAACGAAGAGGCGCTTCCATGCGACGGCGATCTGTCCACCAAAACCACCGGCTCCACGGTGCGCCTGACGAAGTTCACGCGCGGCTCCGTCCGCGACAACTGGACGGCGGCGGGGCAGTGGGCCTATGTCACGGAGCCGGTCGGAACGGATCCTTGCGTCTATAACGGCGAAACCCTCACCCGTAGCGGCGTTTCCGCACTCGCGGCGCTCCCCGACGGGACGCTGCTTGTCCTGGAGCGCACCTGTTACAAGTCAGGCATGTTTCCTCCGGTGTATTTTCGCATCGGTATTTACCAGGTCAATTTCGCGGGTGCGACGGAAGTCTCGGGACATGCCTCCCTGACAAACGCACCTTACACGGCCACGCAGAAAAGCCTCCTCATCGGGAAAAACTACAGCACGTTTTTAAACTACGAAGGCATGTGCCTCGGGCCTCGCCTGGACGATGGGTCGAGCCTGCTCGTTCTCGTTTCGGACGGGGGGAGCTCGGCGCTCCAAATGATCGGCAGCGTCAAGCTGAGCGGCCTTGACGTCCGCACGCTCAAAGTCGAAGGCTCCGCGACGTCCGAACCGATCGGCGGCCCGTACCGCCATGTCGGCGGTTCTTCCGTGACGGTCACGCAGCCTCTACCTCGACATGATCGAAGGCGAGCCGATCCATGAGACGAAGCTCGCCGGCCTCCGGCGTTACGCCAGCCCGCGAGGGTGGGACGTCGAGGGCTTCAACCAACGCGATTCGCGCCCCGCCAAGATTCCGGGGCTGCTTGAAACGCACCAGCCCGTGGGCTGCATCGTCGAATGTTCGGGCGATCGCGTCATCCTGTCGCCGGAGCGCTTTGGCAAGGCGCCCATCATCTATTTGAACTGCTCGCGCAATCCGTATGGCGAGCGCATCCCCATGATCGCCACGGACAACGAGGCGGTCGCCCGCGTGGCGTTTCGGGAGCTTTCCGCGAACCTGCCGTCGGCCTACGCGGTCGTGGGTTTCGCGGAGATCCGCACGTGGTCGCGCAGCTTGTTCGAGCTGCGCTTCCGCGAGGCGATGGGACGCTCCATCCTCGCCGAAATCCAGCATGTCCGCCTGGAGCGGGTCGAGATGCTCCTGACCCGCACGGACATGCCCATCGGCGCCATCGCCTCGTTCTGCGGCTACCAGTCGGACATTGCGCTGCGGAAGTTCTTCCGCTCCCGCACGGGGATGTCGATGCGGGAATGGCGCAAGCGGAATAAAGGGTGAACAGCGGCTTGCCCCTGGGAAATTACAAAATTACGAATTGCAAAATCACGAATTGGGGGCGAAGGGCGGCTTTGTCGTGGCGGAGCGGCCGAGGCTGGGGATTTGACCAGTCGGATCAGATGGATCAGACCGATCAGTCGGATCAGACCGATCATTGATTTTGCGAAGCCCCGTGGACGCGGCGTCCCCGCCGCGTCCACGGGAAGGCGAACGGACGCCTCAGAGGTGGCGCCAGGGTCAGCACCCTGCCACCATAATCTCGAAGAAAAAGTTCGAGATTATTGTGGCAGGGTGCGGGCAAGGCGCTGTGTTCTAGGGTGGTCGTGTGGCGCGAAGCGGGCGGGGCGACGCCGTCCCGGCTGGCCGCCTTGTCTGCGTGGCGACTGCTTGTGCATGCTGTTTGCTCTGCGCCGTGCTCGTTCCCAGCGAAGCGGTACACGTACCCGTTCACGAAAAACGTGAACGGGGGAATCGCGAACGCGAACGTGAACGGGGGAATCGTGAACGTGAACGCGAACGTGAACGTGTACGCGAACGCGAACGAGAACGGAGCCCACGGAATGGCGAACGGCCCGGGGACCGGCTCGATTTCGACGGCGTGGATGTGGCGGTTTCGCAGGACCTGCCCCGCCCGGTCTGGGTGGATCTGATCACCGGGCGCGTGTTCGAGGTTCCGGAGGGGAAGATCGAACGGCGCGACGGCGGCATGACGCTCGTGGACATCCCGATGTGGGATTCCCCGGTTTTGATTGCGAACCGCACCGCCGTGCCGCTTGCGATCGACTAATCGGCGAGTACTTGCAAGTCGGGCTCGTCGACATTTGCGACACGCTTTGTCCGATCATGCGCCAAGCGCTTCGCACCGTCGGCTACGCGCTTTGCACGTTGCGGGCGGGGACGCGAACGTGTTGGTCATGCAACACGCGGAGAGCATCCGCCAACTTCAGCGGATGGGGCGGATGTCGAGGTGGAGGAGTCCGGACGCTGACACGAGGCGCAGGACGCGGTAGACGCCGTTGCGATTGGCGATCACCGCGTCGTCCGGTTGCTTCCGCATGTCGGCATTCCAACGGAAGGCGATGGACTGGCCGCGGAACGCGAGAACGGCGCCGTCGACGGTCGGCGCCAGGGTCGCCTGGTTTTCGCCGTCGGAGAGAAGGCACGGCAAGGTAAGCCCAAGATCGTTGACGGGCGTGCCGGCGATGGTCACGTTCCAGTCCAGGGTCACGTTGTCGCGAGCGACGCGCACGGTTTCATGCACCGTGGCTTTGCCTTTCCGGTAAACGGTTGCCACGCCTGAAACAATGCCGTTCGTTTCGATGGTTTTCGTTTTCACGCGCACGCCGGAAGACCATGATGCGAGCGAATCCGGGGCGCCGTCCGGACCCTGCCACGCCGGGCCGAGCGCGACGGGTCTCTCCGGCGCGGAAAAGCCTTCGGCGTAAATGCATTTCGGACGGGCGGAGAAAGGCATGCCCAGCGGAAATCCGGGGGGCAGTCCCTTGAAGAGGATGCGCCCGATCCCCGTGGCGTCGTGGTTCGGGTCGGCTTGGGTGTCGATTTCGACGTAGGCGCCTTCGGCGCAGAGAAAGATTTTGTGGAAGGCCGGTTGCAGTTTGAGCGCATAGCCGCCGATCTCGGCAGGGGTTGGATGCTCGGCGATCATGTCGTCGGCGTAGAGCGCGGCGAGTCCGAAGCAGGATGTGGCGAGCATGCTGTAAACCGAATACTGGCCATACGTATCGCAGCCATGCCGGGTTTGAGGCGCAAAACGGTTCTTGATGTGGCGGGCGGGGACGCTGTCCGCGAACCAGGGCCTGACGGACGATGCGGCGAGGCGGGCCTGGCGCTTGAAGGCGCCTGCAAGGGCGGGGTCGTTGTCGCGGTGGCGACGCGCCTCCAGTTCAGACAAGGCGGAGGTGATGGCCTCCTGGAAATTGAACTGCGACGAGCGGCCGCCGAAGGGGACGAACCCGTCGGGGGAAACGAAGAGGAGCAGGGTCTGGTTGCCCCGTCGGAGGATTTCGTCGAGCGCAGGGCGCAAGGGGCCGTTGTACCCGCGGGCGATGGCGGCCGCGAACTGGAGTCGCGTCGTGATGTCGTACGTAATCGGATCGTCGGGGTCGCGGTACATGCCGCATGCCGTGAACCGATGGGTCTGCGCGGCCATGTAGGTGTCGAAGAAGCGGTTGCCCCAGAGGATGCCGTCGGGGCCGCCGAGGCCGGCGGCTTCGCGCATGCTTTCGCCGGCGCTGCTGTAAACGGCCCAGTTGTGGAATCGCTTGAGGTTGGCGTGCGAGGGGTCGACGGCGACGTAGGCGTCTTCAGGCCGCACGGCGGCCAGGTCCTTTTTCCATGCGTTGACGTGCGCGGCCGACGCGATGGGGGCGAGGCAGTCGTAGGCGGTGACGAGCTCGCGCATCCAGAAATCCGCCGAGGCGGATTTCGGGATGCCAGGATCGGCCAGTCGGGCGCAGCAATAGCTCATGGACTTGAAGACGACATCCTGCAAATCGGCGATGCGTCCGAAGTGGAGCAGCACGGCGGCGGATGAGACAAAGCGCGGCGTCGATTGCGCCCATTCCCTGTGGAGAACCGGATCGATGAGCGCGCCTTCGTCGGAAACCCATGTCGCCGCCGTCCGCACCATGGGTTCCATCAAGTCGAGGTAGGCCTCGCGCGTCAGCCCGCTCGGCGTCCAGCCGGCGGGCGCGGGGCGGGCGAGGATGCGCTGGACTTCGCCTTCCAGCGGATAGGCGTCGATGCCCAGCGGGGAGAGATCCCGGATTTCAGGAGACAGGGTTGACATGGCGTTCATTTGTTTCATCAACACGCGGCTCCCGGAGTGCCGGGATCCCGCAAAGCACGGCGTGGCCGGAAGCAACAAGATCCAGAAGACGAGTCGTGCGGTCTTTTTGTGCATGTTTTCAGGGTTTGTGACGACCTGCCGGGCAATGGCGGAGGCAGAGCTCGAGGATGCAGGTGCGGGACTTCATGATCGGATCCTTCTCCTTGCAAGCCTCGGCGATGTGCTCGATGGTCAGCTCGCCGTCGGGCGGCGTCACGTTCGTGATGCTGCCGATGAGGCCGGGGCCTTCCTCGGCACAAAGGCTGTAGCGCTTGGACCAGTCGCAGCGATGGCGCGGCACGAGCGGGTACTCGACGCGAACGCCGCCGACGTCGAGCGCGACGGTCTCGCCGCCGAGCGCGTGCATCGGGCAGATGTCGGCGCAGACGGCGCAGTCGCCGCAGACGTTCGAGGGCGCCTTCGGCGTGTCGGCCGGCAACTCGGCATCGGTGACGATGCAGACGACGCGCTGGTGCGGGCCGTGCTCCGGCGTGAGCAGGGCGCCGCTGCGGCCGATCTCTCCGAACCCCGCCGCGACCGCCTCGAGCGCGCCGCAGCGCATGTCGGGCAGCTTCCCGCGCGGGGAATCCGTGTAGGAGCCCACGCCGAGCAGGTTTTCGGCGATCATGGTGCGGTAGCCCATGCCGGAAAGCTCGGTGACGATTTCGAGCGCCGCGAAGTTCAGCTCGTAGGCCGTCTGGTACTGATGGAAGTTGTAGCATCCCACCTGCTGGCTTTTTTCAAGGCCGGCGTTCTTGATCAGGTCTTCGTGATAGTGCATCCCCAGCACGAGCACGGACTTCGCGCCCGGCACGTAGTCCTCGGGCTTGCGGATCCGCACGTCCTCCTGGATGATCTTGGGGACGTAGGCGCCGTGGTACGTCAGGCCGACGTTGTTGTCGATGACGGCCTCGCCAAGCTGCGTTTCGTCGATGACCTGCTTGAGGGCGTCGGCGACGGGATCGAGCCGCGCGGCCGGCGTGACGCCGAAGCGGGAGACCAGGTTGTCTTCGGCCAGGCGCTCAAGCCGCAGTCGCAGCGCCGCGCCCTCCAAGCGGGGGAGCGGACGGAACGGGAGGGCGGGGCTCCGGCTCTCCGGCGAGGGGTCGAGCGGCGCGTCCGTGGTGATGGCGCCGACGAGCTGGTCCGCGCCGAATTCGGGCGTGGTGAAGACGCCGTCCGTGAAGACGCCGAGGGAGGTCATGGCCGCCAGGCCGCCGACCGTCTCGTCGACGCCGCCCCAGCCCGAGCCGTACGAGGCGGCGTGGTAGCCGAAGTCCTCGATCATTCGCGCGAGACGCAGCAGGATCTGGTGGCGCTTCAAATTGAAGAAATTGTACGCTCCGTCCGCCTTTTGCGGCAGTGAATTGCGGCGGTTGAACTCGGGCGGGACGCGGAAGGCGACGGCGAGGACGGTCTTGACGCCCGGCGCTTCGAGCAGCGCGCGCCGGCCTGCGGCGGTGTCGGCCTGCAGCGGCGCGACGGCGGCGATGTCCACGCCCAGTTCGACGGCGCGGGCGATGATGTCGTCGCGCATTTTGCGCAGCGTCGGCATCGTGTCGGGGTATTTGCGGTTGACTCGATTCTGGGCGATCGGACGATCGCGGCCGAAGCTCGGCCGGTCGGTGCGCAGATGGGGCGGCACGCAGACTTTCTGGCAGACGCCGCGTTCGTGGCCGCGGATGCCCTTCTCGTGAAGCTCGTCGAGGATGACTTTTTCATCCACATGCAAGTCTTTTTTGAGGGTGTCGGAGTTCAGGTCGAGGTTGAAGTGCTCGGCCCAGGCGCAGCGCCAGATGTTCTTGTTGGCGTATTTGAAGGCCTTGCCGCCGATTTCGACGACGCGAGGCTTGGCGTCGTTGAAGTCGCGCTGCAAGGCGCCGGAGGGGCAGTGCTTGATGCAGGCGCCGCAGCGGTCGCACAGGGGCGGCCCGTCGTACATTGGCGTCGGCGTCAGCTCGGCATCCGTGACGATCGAGATGAAGCGCACCCGGCTGCCGAACTCCGGCGTGATGGCCAAGCCGGACCAACCGATCTCGGCGAGTCCCGCGGCGGTGGCGGCGTGGATGTGCGACAGGTCGGGGGCGAAGGTGCTCGGGATGTCTTCATTCGTGCGGTAGCGCCAGATGTTGGAGCTCACGACGGCGATGGCCTTCTGCCCATTGTCGTGGAGAAGCCGCGCAATCCGGTAGGCCACGCGATCCATGAGCCCGTTCTGGTCCATCCAGCCGCCGGGGCTGCGGTCCTGGGGCTCGGGTTCGCCGCCCATCTCGGCCCAGGTGTCCGTGATGTGGATGCCGCAGACGACGACCGTCCGGGCTTCCGGCAGAATCGCCGGCGGACTGAGCAGGTAGGGGGCTTTTTCCCAGCGCTCGACCGGCGCGAAGCCGACGAGGTCCATGCCCATTTTCAGCGCGGTGGCGCGCACGCGTTCAGTGAGGATGCGATTTGACATGTCGTGATTCCTTGGTGGATGTTGCCCTGCCGCTACAGCAGGGTTGAAAAGTCGTTTGAGGCTCGTTTGAGTCGTGCGAGAATGGCGGTCTGGCGTTGCGTGTCGCAGCGGAAGAGCGGGGCGTGGCAACCCAACGTTGCCAGCAGCCGTCCGCCTTCGCCCAGCACGGGAACCGCGAACGAGACGAGGTCCGGCCCGTCGGGGGCGATTTGCTCATGGCCCCGGGCGCGGAGTTCGGCCCGCGCGTGATTGAGTGCCTGGCGATGATGGATGTCGTTCCAGTCTGCGCCTGGCAATCCGTTGCGCTCAATCAGCCGCTCCAATGCCTCGGGTTCGGCATAGGCTGCGAGCACGCGCCCAGTCGGCACAGCGTAAAGGGAGCGGGATTCGAGGACGGCGGCGTTGACGCCGACGGCCTGGTTGGGCGTGGCCTCGCACAACGTCACCCGCTGGCCGTCAACGAGGGCGGCGAGCACGAGCGCCTCGTCGAGCGTGTCGCTGAGTTGAGCAAGATGCCGCTGCATCTCCGGTGCGGCTGCCGAGGCGAGGAGCCGGTTGAGACGCCCCATCTCCGTCATGCGCGGCCCTGCGCGGTACGTTCCAATTTCCGTCTGCGACACGTAGCCGCAGACGGCCATCGTCTTGAGCAGGTTGTGGACGGTGTTCACCGGCATTGCCATGCGGCGGGCGACTTCGGTGAGCGCGATTCCTTCGCGCGCCAGATCGTCGAACGCGAGCATGGAGAGGATGTCGAGTGCCTTCTTCAGGGACTTGACTGGAACCGCAGGGCTCTTTGTTTTCCTTATAGTGGAATTCATTTCCTCAATATTGAATCAAAAATTTATGACACGGTCAAGGGAAATTTGCGCTGGCGATGAGTTGAATCTGGCAAATCCATTCGGATCCTCCAATTTGTCATCCCCCGGAATGGCGGTTAACGCAAATCCAGGGGACAGACCCCAAAAACCTCGACCCCAAAAACCTCGCCGCTATGACGTAAACTGCTTGCATTTTCGTCCGGCACAGAGCATAATGCAAACATTACTTGCGCGGGGACTGTAGCGGAGTGCTATTGCCTTGGCACAAGACGAAGGGAACGTCATGAACGGAAAACACGCTTTTATTTGTCTCTTCACCGGAATTGCGGCGATGTTCCTTGCATCGTGCGCGATCTTCGTCTCCCCTCAAGAACGGCTGGCCTCCGACGCATCGCCGGCATTGTCGGCAGCACCAGCCGCCGCCCTGCATGGCGGCGGCGTCCGCCGCCGTCTTGCGCTTCATGAGTCTGCCAGAGGCGAGGCTTTCAACACCGAGGAATATCGGCACTACGATGAGAACCGGCTGAAGCTGGTGAAGGACGCGCCGCTCTCCACGTTCGGGGCGGACGTCGATACCGCAGGCTACACGAACACACGCCGGATGCTCGTGGATGAAAGCCGCCTGCCGCCCAAGGACGCCGTGCGCGTGGAAGAGTTCATGAACTATTTCGAGTACGCCTACCCGCAACCGCCCGAGGGCGGCAAGTTCGCCGCCACGTTCGAGATGGGCGAATGCCCGTGGAACGCGGAGCGGCAGCTCCTGCTCGTCGGCATCCAGGGGAAAAGCACCGATCTGGCGGACCTGCCGCCATCGAGCTTTGTGTTCCTCATCGACAATTCCGGCTCGATGCGGGACGAGATGCCGTTGCTGCGCGAGTCGATGTCCATGCTCGCCAAGCAGATGCGGCCGAAGGACAACATCGGCGTCGTCACCTACGGCGGCGGCGCCAAGGTGCTGATCGACTCGGCCAGCGGGGATGATGGCGAGAAGATTCAAGCCGCCATCGAGGGACTGGCCGCCGGAGGGTTCACACCGGGGGCGGCCGGCATCAAAACGGCCTACGAGCTGGCGGCCAGGAACTTCATCAAGGGCGGCAACAACCGCGTCGTGCTCGTGACCGACGGCGACTTCAACGTCGGCGTCAGCAGCGAGTCGGAGCTGGTCTCGCTGATCGAGAAAAAGCGGGGAACGGGCGTCTGTCTCACCGTCGTCGGCATGGGTTCCGGCAACTACAAGGACAGCAAGATGAAGATGCTGGCCAACAAGGGCAACGGCAACTACATCTACATCGACTCCATGCAGGAGGCGCGCCATGCGCTGGTCAACGAGATGAGCGGCCGGATGTTCACGCTGGCGCGCGACGTCAAGTTCCAGGTCGAATTCAACCCGGCCCGCGTCTTCGCCTACCGCCTGGTGGGCTACGAGTTCCGCAAGCTGGAGGATCGCGACTTCAACGACGACACGAAGGACTCAGGAGAGGTCGGCGTGGGGCATCAGGTCACCGTGCTCTACGATCTGGTCATGGCCGACGCCCCGGAGGCCGTGAAGAAGGAGGCGGTCGGCGACGTGGACGCGCTCAAATACCAGCCCCCCGCCACGGAGCCGGCGGTGGCGGCGTCCGGCGACATCCTCACGTTCAAGCTCCGCTACCAGGAGCCGGAAGGCGATGCGGGCAGCAAGCTGCTGGAGTTCGTCCTGCCGGCGCAGCCGGAAGCGACCGAGAACTGGGGCTGGGCGTCGGCCGTCGCCGAAGTCGCCCTGCTCCTGCGCGATTCGCCGAACAAGGGCGATGCCGATTACGATGCCGCCATCAAACGCGCCAAGGGAAACGTGGGCGACGACCCGGACGGCCGTCGCGCGGAATTCGTCAACCTCGCCACGACGGCGCGCAACCTCGCCGAAAAAGCGGCGAAATGACTTTCAGCTTGATCAAGCTTCAACACCTGTGTGGTCGCATGTGAATTCACTGCGGCTTTCTCAAAAACCGAAGGACCTTAAATGAAAACACGCATTTCCATCCGCAGCATCTCGCGTTGGCTCGTGGCGCTCGCCGCTCTGTCGCACGTCTCCGCCGCGACCGCCACGATCCTCGTCAAGGACGCCTTTCCCATCGCCACCGGCGCCTATGCGCACGACGGCGCGGTCTACAACACGAATCCGCAACACGCCGACATCGTCGGCTTCTCGGGAGGCTGGACCTCCGTCAGCAGCACATCGGTTCTCAAGTCGCGCGACAACGGCCTCGCCTATCCCATCAACATTTTCAACGTCGCCTCGTCGGGATGCCTCACGATCATGAACACCACCGCAGGCTCCACCTCGTCGGCGGGGCGCATGATTTCGCGTTCCGTGCCCGGCGTTCCGACCTCCGGCACGTTCTTCTTCAGCGTCCTCGTCAAGGCCGAGCAGACCGCCCTTGAAAAGCTCGCCGCCAACCAGGCGTATGGGATCGGATTCAGCAACACGCAGAAACCCTCCAACACGACGAGCGACAAGCTTCCCGCCGACGGCATCTTCGTCGGCTACGCCAAGGGCGCTTCGGGTGCAAACGGAACGCTTGCCGACCTTGGCCTGATTCTCCGGGTCAACGGCGCAAACACCGTGCTCCTCGCCAGTCCCGTTCCAGACGAGACGTATTTCATCGTGGTGCGCGTCGAAATCGGCGCGGGCGACGCCGGCGCGGAGATCGTCGGCGCCGTCGTCAACCCCGATCGCGCCGCCGTCTTCACGCCCGAGGCGACGACCTCCGTCGAAACCGAGCTCATCGACGCGACGTCGTTCAGCTACGTCAACGTGGGCGGTCTCTACGCCACTGGAGGAGCCTATGTCACTTTCGACGAGCTGCTCCTCGCCGACACGCTCCAGGAAGCCGCCTCGGTCGCCGGCGACGACACGCCCGTCTTTGCCGGCGCGCCCACCGTTTTGCTCGACGGCGACCAGAGCGACTTCGTCTTCACGGCCCGGCTTTCCAACGGCGCCGGGGACGTCTACGCCCTCGTCGGCGATCCCGACGCCTATGGCTCCACCAACCTCGTCGCCAGCGCCGCGACAACGAACGCCCCTGTTTCCGCGACGCTCTCCGGCCTCGCCGCCAATACCTGCTACCGCTACGCCGCCTTCGCCGACGGCGACGGCGAAACGGCCTTCCAGGCCGGCGAACGCACGTTCTTCACCGGCGTCGTCGCCGTCCAAGCCGCGGCCGACGCCGACGAAGACGGCCTCGTCCCCGGCTGCTTCCTCGTCGAACGTCCTGACACGCCCGACGCCACGCGCGACGACCTGCTCGTCGACTACGCCCTGAGCGGCACGGCCGCCTCCGACACGAACTACGTGGCCCTGCCCGGCTCCGTCGTCATCCCCGCCGGCACGAACCAAGTCGAAGTCGTCGTCACGCCTCTCATCGATGGCGCGAACCTCTCCGCCACGACGCTCACGCTCAGCGTCCTGCCGACCGTCAACTACACGAACGCGACGTCCTCCGCCACGATCGCCATCGGCAGCATCGACCTGCCCCCGGGGAAAAACGTCTGGGTCGCCCGAGCCGACGGCAACGCCTCCGACGCCTCCAACTGGAGCGAGAACCGCGTTCCGCTCGCCACCGACGACATCCTCCTGGATCACTTCTCCAACGCCGCCCTCACCTGGGACGCCGGCGTCAACGACCTGCCCACCAACGTCGCCTCCTGGGCGCAGACCGCCGGTTACACCAACGCCGTCCAAATCGACACCCGCCGCGGAGGCGCCTTCGACATGTTCGTCGTCACGGGCGACGCCGTGTTGGACGGCGGAAGCTGGAACCATTCCTATGGCGGCACGGCCCACAACATTGGATTGCGCTGCACCGTCGGCGGCAATCTGACGACGGGAGCCGACTTCACTTTTGACGGTCTCGGACGCGGGTACAAGAACCAAGGCGGCCCCTCGGGCGCGGCCGGGACATCCACTGGCATCGCCCATGGAGGCGAAGGCGGACAGGGCAGCAGCGGCTCCGGCACGATCTACGGAGACTATCGCGCGCCTGTCTGGCGAGGCAGCTCCGCAACCTACACCAGCGGCGGCGCCAACGGCGGCGGCGGGGCGTTCTACCTGGTCGTCGGCGGGACGTTCACCCACAATGGCCGAATTACCGTGACCGGCATGCCGACGGCCAGCTATCCGGCCCACTCGGGCGGCAGCATTTTCATCCAGGCGGGCAACCTGGTGGGCTCCGGCGAATTCAACGCCAAGGCCGCGCCGGGGTCGATAACCAACAAGCGCGTGGGCGGCGGCGGCGGCCGCATCGCCATCCACCTCACGGATGCAAACGTCACCTTTGCATCGTTCACCAACGGGTTCGCCGGCATGGTCTCCGCCGCAGGCTCCGTCTGCCACAAATTTGATTCGACAGCAAACCACTACCCTGGCGGCTGCGGAACGGTCTACATCGAAACGCCGGGCGACAACGCCAAGGGCGTGATGCTGCTCGACAACGCCGGCATCGCAACCGACCCCGTCCGCGACACGATGGGCGCGGCCGTCGTGCGCAACGGCGAAACCTGGGATTTCTCGCGCCTCATCCTCAAGGACGCGGGTCGCATCGCCATCGCCACCAACGCCACGCTGCGGCTTCCCTCTCCCGATTGCATTGTCTCGGACGGCCAGGCCATGAACGCCATCCGCTTCGACGACAACGGAACGCTGGAGTTCGCCTCCCTGGAGGACACAGCGCTCGACGCCAGGACCTACAGCGTCATTGCCAAGGGCGACAGCGCCTATGCGGGAACGATTCGCCTGACCTCGCCCCGAACGCTCGACGTCACCGGGAGGTTTACGGTCGGCGGCCTGCGCTTCGATGGCGTCTCCGTCGCGCCCGGGACGTACAACGTCGCGGATCTCGCGCCCCATGTGACTGGATCTGGCGAAGTCGTCGTTCTCCCGAGCAGGGCCACGACGGTTGTCATTGTCAGGTAAAACAGGGGCTGGGGATTGGGGGCCAGGGGCTGGGGTTTGCGCAAACGTTCGTCGTGTGCCCGTAAGGGCATCCCGCGCAAGGATATGCCCTTCGGTTTTCTCGCTTCTCGTTTCTCAATTCGCCATGGCGCCTCAGGGCGCCACGGGTTCATGGCAAACAAACCCTTAACCCTGTTTCGGGGGCTGCTTTGCTGTGTGCCAAGGGTGTGGACGTTGTGGACATGGTGACGCCGGACTTTCGTCCACGCACCCGTTCGCGTTCCCGTACACGATGCACTTGCTTTTTCGGGTGCGATCCTGCGTCCCTGAACCTTTGATGTGCAACCACCGATGTTGGAGCACTTCCGGGCGACTGGGTCGATTGCGCTTGGGTCTTGCAGAGAGGGGGGCTTTTATGCAATAATGACAGTCTTTCTAGAATCACAGTATCGGAGTCCACATCAAGCCATGAAATGCGAAATCTGCAAGGTCAACGCCGCCAGCCGCTCCATCCAGCGGAACGTGGACGGCGCGTCCAGGGAGCTGTTCGTGTGCGATTCCTGTGCGCGGACCTCTCCGCACGCGGGCGCGTCGCCCGCGTCGTTGACGGATGTGCTCTTCAGCCTCGGCATGCAGGTGGGGGGCGGCCAGGTGGTCGAGGACAATGTCTGCCCCGTCTGCGGCATGGCCCGCAACGAGGTGCGCGAGAAGCGCCGCCTGGGCTGCCCCAAGTGCTACGACGTCTTCGAGACCGACATCCGCACCTTCATTTCAAGCCAGCAGCCGGGCGAGCCCCGGCATGGCGCCTCGGACGGCGGAGCCGCCGCCGACGGAGCCGCCGCCGACGGGGCGGACGACGATGCGGACAAGCTGAAGCGCCAGCTCGCCCAGGCGATCGAGGAGGAGCGCTACGAGGATGCGAGCCGCCTCGTCGAGCGGATCCGGGGTCTGGGCCATTCCCGGGGAACGGATGGTGCGCATGGCCAGTAGCTCGCGCCGATCCGCGGGTTCGGCGCCTCGTCTTTTCAACACGGTGCGGTTTGGCTCGCGTGCGACGTTGCACCGCAATCTTGCGGGCGCGTTGTTTCCCGAGCGGCTTCCGCCCGAGGAGCTGAAGCGTCTGCGCGACAAGGTCTGCGACGCGGCCATGGCGTCGCCGTCCGTGCTCGGGAAAAAGGCGGGGGCGCTGCGCCCGGATGATGCGCAGTTCACTCCCGCCGCGGCGCGTCTGGCCGGGCGCGGCGAAATCACGAGCGCTTTTGTCGATCATGCCGACGGCACGGCGTTCATGTATTCGGAAGACGGGTCGCAGATCGTCGTCAACGACGAGGATCATGTCACGCTCTCCAGCCAGGGCGATGGCAAGCTGGCCGATCTCGCCAAGCGCGTGCACAAGGTCTCCCAGGCGCTCGAAAAGCGCCTGGCCTTCGCCCGGCATCCGGTCTACGGCTACTTGTCGGCCAATCCGGACAATCTCGGCACGGGGCTGCGCCTGCATGGCGCGTTTTGCCTCTTCGGCCTTTACTTGAACAAGGAGCTGGATGCGGCGCTCCGCGCCATCGAGCGCCTCGGTCTGAGCATCCGCCCGCTCTACCTGCTGTCCGAGCGGGAGGAGAACCCGCTGGAGGCGCCGGGCTGCTGCTACGTGGTCGGGTCGACGCAGACGATGGGGCGCGAGGCCGACATCGTCGAGGGCATGGCGCACATCTGCGACCAGCTTGAGATTGCGGAGACGAACGCCCGTCTCCGGCTCGTGGAACAGCGGCTGCCGCTGCTGGTTGATTTTCTGACCCGTTCCGTCGCCGTCGGCAGCACGGCCGTGCAGCTGACCGAGAGCGAGGGGCTTGACATTGTCCATGCCATCTTGATGGGCGTTGACTTCGGTCTTTTGGAGCTTTCCGAGGACGACGAGTCGATGGCGTTCAACGTGCTGACGTTGATGTCCCACGCCGCGCTTCGCCAGCTCGTCCTTCCCGGGACGGACGCCAAGCCCGCCGTCGCGATCCCAAACGAGCCCGTCGGCGAAGGCGACGGCGAAGATTTTGCGGAGCTGCGGAGCTCGCGCGCGTTTGTATTGCGTCAGCTTGCGATCAAGCTGCTGCCCCAGTGTCTGGAAAAGCTCGGCTACAAGGCCGTTGTGAAGGAGATCAAGAGCCGGCGCTAGCCGGTTGCCATGCGAAAGTTCGCAGAGAAGGTTCGACCATGAAAGTATGCAAATTCGGCGGCAGCTCGGTTGCCAGCGCCGAACAGATTTTGAAGGTGATCGACATCGTCGTTTCGGATCCCGGGCGCCGCGTCGTCGTCGTGTCCGCGCCGGGCCGGCGCTCGAAGGGCGACGACAAGGTCACCGACATGCTCATCAGCTGCGCGGTGCGCGTCCTCGACGGCGGCTCCCCCACGGAGGAGGCCCGCCGGGTCGTGGAGCGCTTCGAGTCGATCCGCGCCGACCTCGGCCTCGACCCGGCGCTGGTCGAGTTCGTCCGCAAGACGCTCCACGCCCGGCTGACGGCGCCGGCCGGGAACGCGGCGGCGTTCACCGACGCCGTGAAGGCGCTGGGCGAGGAGTTTTCGGCGCGCTTTTGCGCGGCGGCCTTCACGATGCGCGGGCATCCCGCGGTGTACGTCGATCCGAAGGATTCCGGCATGCTCCTCTCCGAGGAGTACGGCGGCGCCCAGCTCCTCCCCGAGTCCTACGGGCGGCTGCGCGACCATCTGGGCGCGATCCGGGAGATCGTCGTCTATCCCGGCTTCTTCGGGTACACGCGCCGTGGCAGCGTGGCGACCTTCCCGCGCGGCGGCTCCGACATCACGGGCGCGATTCTCGCGGCGGCGCTCAAGGCCGAGGTTTACGAGAACTTCACGGACGTGGATTCGGTCTTCCCCGTCGATCCGCGCATCGTGCCGGAGGTGGAGGAGGGCATCCCCGAGATGACGTACCGCGAGATGCGCGAGCTGGCCTATTCGGGCTTCGGCGTCTTCCACGACGAGGCCATCCAGCCGGCGATCCGCGCCTCGATCCCGATCAACATCCGCAACACCAACCATCCCGACGCGAAGGGCACGCTCGTCCTGCCGACGCGCAAGGCCACCCCGGGCCGCGTCATGGGCCTGGCCAGCGCGCGCGGCTTCGGCACGCTCTACGTCGGCAAGTACCTGATGAACCGCGAAGTCGGCTTCGCGGCGCGGGTGCTCCAGATCCTGGCCGACGAGAACATCTCCTTCGAGCACATGCCGACGGGCGTGGACAGCCTTTCCGTGGTGATGCGCGACAGCATCTTCTGCGAGAGCGCGCGCGAGCACGTCATCGCGCGCATCCGCCGCGAGCTGGGCGCGGACGAGGTGTCCTACGAGTCCGGCCTGGCGCTGATCATGGTGGTGGGCGAGGGCATGCGCGAGACGGTCGGCACCTGCAACCACGTGGTCGGGGTGCTGGCCCGCGCCGGCGTCAACATCGAAATGATCAACCAGGGGTCGTCCGAAATCAGCATGATGTTCGGCATCCGCGAAACGTCGCTCGAAACGGCCGTCCGGGCGCTCTACCAGGAATTCTTCGCCAGGAAAAAATGAAGCGCGACATCCAAATCTACGACTGCACGCTCCGCGACGGCGCCCAGGCCGTCGGCATCAGCTTCTCGCGCGGCGGGAAGCTGCAATTCGCCCACCGGCTCGACGATCTCGGCGTGGCGTTCATCGAGGGCGGCTACGCCGGCTCGAACGAGAAGGACATGCAGTTCTTCGAGGACATCCGCAAGGAGCGGTTCGACACGGCGAAGATCGCCGCCTTCGGCTCCACCCGCCGCGTCGGCACGAACGTCGCCGAGGACGCCTTCGTCAACGCGCTCCTCAAGGCCGAGACGGAGTGGTGCACGATCTACGGCAAGACGTGGAAGCTCCACGTCACGGACGTGCTCCGCACGACGCTGGCCGAGAACGCCCAGATGATCGCCGACACCGTCGGCTTCCTGCGCGAGCGCGGCCGGCGCGTCGTCTTCGACGCCGAGCACTTCTTCGACGGGTACAAGGACGATGCCGCCTTCGCCCTCAAGATGCTGCGCACGGCCGTGGACGCGGGCGCGGACCAGGTGATCCTCTGCGACACGAACGGCGGCACGATGCCGTTCGAGGTCTTTTCGATCGTGCAGGACGTGTGCGCGCACCTCCCCGGCGTGGACGTGGGCGTACACTGCCACAACGACGCGGGGATGGGCGCCGCCGCCTCCATCGAAGGCGTCCGCGCCGGCGCCATCCAGGTGCAGGGCTGCATGAACGGCTACGGCGAGCGCGCCGGCAACGCCAACCTCACGACGATCATCCCGACGCTCGAGCTGAAGATGGGCCGCCGCTGCATCGGCGAGGGCCAGCTGCGCAACCTGCGCGACGTCTCCCTCTGCGTGGACGACCTCGTCAACCAGCGCCCCGACATCCGCGCCCCGTACGTCGGCAAGGCGTCGTTCAGCCACAAGGCCGGCGCGCACGTCTCCGGCGTGCAGAAGACGCCCGCCTCCTTCGAGCACATCCCGCCCGAGGCCGTCGGCAACGAACGCCAGATCGTCATCAGCGAGCTTTCCGGCGGCGCCAACATCCACCACCGCCTCCGGCAGATGGGCCTTGGCGGGGAAGGCGAGATTTCGCGCGAGGACGTCAAGCGCATCCTCGCCGCCGTCAAGAAGCGCGAGAGCGAGGGGTATTCCTTCGAGGCGGCGGACGGCTCGTTCGAGATCCTCGTCAAGAAGGAGCTGCGGAGCCACAAGCCGTTCTTCCAGCTCGACTCCTTCCGCGTCATCGTCGAGAAGCGCGCGGCGGATCTGCCCTGCGTCAGCGAGGCGACCGTCAAGCTCAAGGTCGGCGACGGCTCGGAGCACACCGTCGGCGAAGGCATCGGCCCCGTCGACGCGCTCGACGAGGCGCTGCGCGCCGCGCTGTCGCGCGCCTACCCCGCCATCAACGACGTGACGCTGACCGACTTCCGCGTGCGCATCCTCGACCCGAAGGAGGCGACCGGCGCCACGACCCGCGTGCTCATCGAATCGACCGACGGCGAGCGCCGCTGGGGGACGGTGGGCGTGTCGCCCAACATCATCGAGGCCTCGTGGCAGGCGCTGCTCGATTCGGTCGAGTACAAGCTCTTCGCCGACGCCGGGGCCGGAAAGGCCGCCGCCTCGGGCGGCGAAGCGCCGACGGCGTAGCGCGCGCACGGACAACGCATGAACGCCCGCCCTCCATCGCCCCGGACATGCCGGCCGCTTCGGCGAATCGCCGCCGCGGCCTTGCCGCTCGCGCTGGCGCTGCTGGCGGGCGGCTGCGCCTCGCCCACGACCGGGCGCGTGCGCGACGCGCACCTGCTCCGGGGGGATTGGCGGCGTCCCGCCGCCATCGCGGACGTGCGCCAGGCGGGGCCGTTCTACGAGCATGTCGCGACGGAGGACGGCGCCGTGCGCGATTCGTGGCGTCCGCTCCTGCACACGCGCATCTCGGCGGCGGGCGGCGAGGCTTCGCGCGACGAATGGCTCTGGCCCGTCTATGGCGCCAACCGCCGCGGGGAGGCGCTTTCCTGGCGCTTCCTCGTGTGGTTCGGTCAGGACGCCGACACGACGGACGATGATTCCGCCCATCGGCTCTGGCTCTTCCCGATCTGGTTCCAGGGACGGACGAAGCGGGGCGAGGACTACGCCGCGCTCTTCCCCCTCCACGGCACGATTCGCGACATGTACGCCGACCGCCTCCAGTTCACGCTCTTCCCGCTGTGGCTGGAGGTCGACCGCGCCGGCAACCGCACGCAGAACGTCCTGTGGCCCCTCTTCAGCCGCACGCGCGGCGAGACGGCCAACGGCTTCAAGGCCTTTCCGTTCTACGGCCGGCTCGAACGGACGGGCAAAAGCCGCGAGCATTTCGCGCTCTGGCCCTTCTGGACGTCGTCCGTCCACACCAACCGCAATCCCGGCACGGCGTGGATGCTCTTCCCGCTGGCCGGGCGCGTTGATCGCGAGAGCGAATCGACGTGGATGGCGCTGCCGCCGTTCTTCAACGTCACCCGCGGCCGCGGCAAGCTCGACGGCTACCGCAAGATCAACTGCCCGTGGCCGTTCATCCGTCTCGTGGACGACGGGTCGGTGCGCAAGCGCGTCGTCGCGCCGTTCTGGGGGCGGCGGTGGGACGTCGAGAAGCAGGCCGATTCCTTGTGGGTGATGTGGCCGTTCTACAGCTCCCGCCACGTCGTCCGAAAGGACGTCCGCGAGACGTCGCGGACGCTGCTGCCCGTCTACCACCGGTCGAGCCTGGCGCGCGACGCGGATGGCGACGGCGCGTTCGAGACGCCCGTGGAGAATTTCCTGCGGATCTGGCCGCTCTTCTCCGTGCGCGGCGACGGCGCGAACCGCTTTGTCCGGATTCCCGACCTGGGCTTCTCCAAGCGCACGGGGCCGATCGAGCGGAACCTGCTCGACATGTTCACGCTCTACACGTGCGGCAGCGAGACGGCGCCGCGGCGGGTGGACCGCCAGGCGCTGTGGGGGATGTTCCATGTCGGGCGCGGCGAAGGCTACCGCGCCACGCGCGTCTGGCCGTTCTGGAGCGCCGAGGAGGAGGGGGGCGACTGGGCGTGGTCGTTCCTGGGCGGGTTGGTCGACCGGCGCGGCGACGCCACGACGGCGCGGTGGCGGTACCTGTGGTTTTTCGGCGGCGACGCGGCGCTTGAAGGCGACGCGCCGGACGCCGCCGCGTCCGGGAAGGAGGAGGGCGACGAATGATCATCCGTGAACCTCGATTGCGGGCGGAGCCCGCGAACGGCATCCAGGCGCTCGGGCAGCGCTTCATCGACTTGCTCGCCGAGGTGGGCCGCGCGACGATGATTTGCGTCGGCGCCTTTGCGAACATGCGCTATGCGCTCACGCGCCGCTCGCGCCAGGAGATCGTCCGCCAGATTTACGCCTGCGCCGTCAAGAGCCTGCCCGTCGTGTCGGTCGTGGCCTTTTTCATCGGCATGATCCTGGCGCTCCAGATCGGCATCGAGCTGCGCCGGTACAACCAGGAGTCGCTGATCGGCCCGGCGGTGATGGCGACGATGCTGCGCGAGATGGGGCCGTTCATGAGCGGGCTCGTGCTGGCGGCGTGCGTGGGCGCGGCGATGGCCGCGCAAATGGGCACGATGATGGTCAACGACGAGATCGCGGCGCTGGAGATCATGTCCATCGATCCGCTGCGCTTCCTCGTGATGCCGCGCATGGTGGCCATGATCGTCACCGTGCCGCTGCTTTCCTTCTACACGTGCATGCTCGCGCTCGTGGGCGGCGCGGTCGTCGGCTACACGCAGCTTGCCGTGCCCTGGGGCGTGTACTGGACGAACGCCTTCGACTTCGCGGGCCTGCGCGCGCTGTACGTCGGGCTTTTCAAGGCGCTCGTCTTCGGCATCGTGATCGTGACGGTCGCGTGCTACGAAGGGTTTTCCACGACCCACGGCGCCGTCGGGGTGGGGCAGGCCACGCGCAACAGCGTGATCACGAACTTCCTGCTGATCCTGATCCTAGGCTATTTCGTGACGAGGCTTTTCTACTGATGATCCGTTTCGAACATGTCGTCAAGCGCTTCGGCGCCAAGACCGTCCTCAACGACGTCTCCTACCAGATCGAGCAGGGCGAAATCTTCTGCCTCCTGGGGCCGTCCGGCACGGGCAAGAGCGTCAGCCTCAAGCTCATGATCCGGCTGCTCGCGCCGACGTCCGGCGACGTGTGGGTGGGCGAGGACTGCGTCAGCGGCGCCCCCGCCGCCGAGCTTCCCCGCATCCGGCGACGTTTCGGCTATTTGTTCCAGAGCGCGGCGCTGCTGGCGTGGATGAACGTGTTCGAGAACGTCGCCCTGCCGCTGCGCGAAAAGACGAAGATGGACGAGGACGAGATTCGCTTCCGCGTCGAGGACGCCCTGGAGAAGGTCGGGCTCGACAAGGACGGCGCCGCCTACCCCTCGGATCTCTCCGGCGGCATGCAGAAGCGCGCCGGCCTCGCGCGCGCCATCGTGACGGAGCCCGAGATTCTGCTTTACGACGAGCCCACCTCCGGGCTCGACCCGGTGACCTCGCGCCGGATCGACGAGCTGATCGTGGAGCTCAACCAGCGCCTGGGCACGACGAGCGTCGTCGTGACCCACGACCTGCACAGCGCGCTGGCGATTTCGGATCGCATCGCCATGCTCAACAAGGGCAGGGTCGTGGATATCAAGCCGCCCGCCGAGTTCATCGCCTCGGAGGCGCCGGAAATACGTTCGTTCCTCGACGCGCAGTACATCACGCGCCGCGGATCATGGGAGAAGGAAGACAAGACATGAGCAAAGGCAAGTCGAACCCCGGCCGCGAGGCCCGCGTCGAGATCGTCGTCGGCGTTTTCGTTGCGTTGGTCCTGACGGGACTCGGGATTTTCACCATCGTCGTCTCGGGCGCGTCCCTCTTTCGCGACGGCACGTTCGTGATCGAGGTCGTCATGCCCGACGCCATGGGCCTGCGCCGCAACGACCCCGTCATCGCCCGCGGCACCACCGTCGGCACCGTCAGCAAGGTGTACTACGACCGCGACGGCGTCCACGTCGAGGCCGAGCTGGAGGCGCCGGTCGATTTCTACGAAGACTACGAGATCACGGTCGTCGCCACGTCGATCCTCGGCGGACGCCAGCTCGTGCTCTCCGAAGGCGATCCCGCGCGCGCGAAGGTTGAGGACGTCCGCAAGCTCAAAGGCGAGAAGCCCGCCGACATCATGGAGGACGCCACGGCCGCCATCGAGCGGATTCGCGAATTTCTCGACACGGACGCCCTCGACAACCTGCGCCAGTTTTCGGAAGACCTCAAGGCGGTCTCCGGACGCCTCGAGCGCGGCGAAGGCACGCTTGGCAAGCTGCTCTCGTCCGACGACGAGGTCTACACGAACCTCAACGCCGCCGTCGCCAACATCCGCGACATCAGCGACCGCCTCGAACGCGGCGAAGGGACGCTCGGCAAGCTGCTCTCCTCCGATGACGAAGTCTACACGAACCTCAATGCGACCGTCGCCAACATCCGCGCCGTGACCGACCGCCTCGAGCGCGGCGAAGGGACGCTTGGCAAGCTGCTCTCCTCCGACGACGAGGTTTACGCGAACCTCAACGAGACGCTGGCGGACTTCCGCGCCATTGCCGACCGCCTGGAAGCCGGCGAAGGGACGCTCGGCAGGCTGCTCTCGTCCGACGACGCCATTTACACGAACCTCGTCGCCGCGGTCGAGAACCTGCGCGTCGTGAGCGACCGCCTGGCGCAAGGCAAGGGGACGCTCGGCAAGCTCCTCTCGGAAGACTCGACGATGTACGACAACCTCGACGGCGCCGTCTCCGACGTCCGCGAGACCCTCGACGACCTCCGCGAAGCCAACACCCTCAGCACCTTCTCCTCGCTGCTCTTCAGCGGGTTCTAAAAATTGCATGACAAGGAGATGTGCAATGAAGCGTATGTTGACGGCACTAACTTTTTTTCTGTTCGGCGGCGTTGTTTTTGCAACGACGTGGGTTCCTTCGACGAAGACCGATCCTCTTTCCGGGGAGCCTGTCCGCTCCCATGAGATCGTGAGCTTCGGCAGTTACATTTACGGCTGGGACTCGAAGTTCGATATTGTTTATTGGCCTTTTATCGACGAAAACTGGATTTGTCTGAATCCGAAGACCGGCTATGGCGCTTTCAACAATGATTTCGAGAACCTGACAGAAGAGGACAAGAAAACGGTCTCTGCGTGGCTGAAGGAGAACTACAATCCCGAGCAGGAGCCGAAGACCCACAAGGAGAAGCTTGCGTGGCTGGAGAAGGTCTATGCCCAACGCAAGATGAATGATGACTTCTGGTCTCAGTTCTACAGATTGATGGCCTATGTGCATCAGGACGACGAGAAGACAAGCATGGCCTACGTGAAGAAGGCCGTCCCGTTGCTCAAAAAGAAGTTGAAGTCGAATCCAGAGGGAGAGGACAAGCTGGAAGTTCTTTACCTGCTTGGCGAGTATCATCGACGACTGGGAAAGGACAAAAAGGCGAAAAAATACTTCGACCAGGTCAAGGACGTGAAGTACAAAGATGAAAAAGGGAAGGAGAAGGTCGGCCATCCGTATTTCGTCAGCCTTGTCGAGGATCGACAGAAACTGATGAACGAAGACTCGTCCCCCAAGCCGGATGCTGGCGATGGCGTCAGCAAGAAACGCGGCAAAGCCTTTTGGCCGTTTGGACGCCGAGACTCCGGGAGCGGCAAAGACTAGAGCGGTTTAAGAAATAATATAGCCGCACGATGCGAACCAGGATTCTGCGTCTTGGGGCGTCACCGATCCGAAAGCCTTCCGGATCGCCGCGTTCGGCTTTCTTGACGTCCTTGGCGAGCTTGGCGTGATGGGAGTTTCACGCAAAGCCCGTGAAGTCCGCAAGGGCTGGGGCGGCTGCGCCGAGTGGGGTTTGTCCACGGAAGGCAAAAACGCAGGTGGCGTCGCGTAGGTGGGTGGAGGATAGCCACGAAAAACAAGTATGTGGGTGAGTCAAGCGCCTTTTTTTGCCGTTTCGTCTAAGCCCTTCCTTGGCAACAGTTTATGAGAAGATTTGGTCGAAGTCGGCTCAGGGGCGCGAGCGGGCTGCTTCTTCAAAGCCCCTTTCGCATCCCGAGGCGACCCGG
>JBMNOD010000041.1:0-27922 GCA_050942875.1 Kiritimatiellia bacterium | reverse complement strand
GAAGCGGTTCGCGTACACGAAAAACGTAAACGTGGGGAATCGTGAACGGGTACGTGAACGGGTACGCGAACGTGAACGTGTACGACCGGCACGCCCATGATGGGCGAACCAAAAGCCGCAGGGTGGGCGGGGACGAAGCCCCGCCCGTACGATAGTGCGGGCAAGCAGACGCTTGCCCCGTGCTTCGCAAGCCAAGTTCAACTTTCGGCGTACCCGTACCCAGCGAAGCGGTTCGCGTACACGAAAAACGTAAGCGCGGGGAATCGTGAACGGGTACGTGAACGGGAACGTGTACGGTCGGCACGGCTCAAAATGGGCGAACCAAAAGCCGGCACGCTGGAGGCCGCCGTCCCGGCGGGTGTTCGCTGGCGGTGGCAGGGTGGGGACTGGGGCGCGGGCGAACGGGCGACGCGTCGCAGTCGCGTCGGTACTTGCCGACGGCGGTTCTTTCACAGCACTTTCTGGGGTCTGTCCCCTGGCCGCCTGGTGTTTCGCAATTTGGGTTGCAGGGTGGGCGTCTGCTTGTCCTTGCGTGTGGACAAGTCGATTTCCATGATCTTGAGATGAGACTGCCAAGCGTTCTTGCACCAGGGGAGGGGATTTGCACGTCATGATTCCTGCTTGACGACAAGGAGAAGCCCCCTTCTGGCTGCATGGCTTTCGCAGCGCTGGCCGTGTCAAAGGACACGGCGGGTCTTGCCTGAGAGCAGGAGCGCCGCAAGCACGGCCACGGATCCCCAGGCCAGAAAAGGTCGGTAGTACTCCTTGAAGCGAAGGAACACCGACTGGTCGATCTCTGTTTTCTGCAGTTTGTCGATCGCTTCGAGCGCGGCTTCAAGGGCGTTTTTGTCGCGGACGTTGTAGTATTCGCCGCCGGTTGCCGCGGCGATGCGTTTCAAGGTGGCTTCATCCATGCTCACATGTATCGTGCCGACAACTTCACGCCCGAACATGTCGCGCCCGACAGCCTCCGCGAGTCCTGTTGAACCGACGCCGATCGTATAGACTTTCACGCCTTGTTGCCTGGCCACGGCTGTCGCTTGTTCTGGCGTGACAATGCCGGCGTTGCTTTCGCCGTCGCTAAGCAGGATGACGATGCGGGATTCGACGTTGGTCGCCGCGGCCAGGCGCGCGCACGCCATGGCGAGGCCGTCGCCGATGGCCGTCGCGGTCTCAAGCGGATCCGTGGCGTTGATCGGGACTTCCGTTTTCGACAGCACGTGGGCAAGCGCAGCGTGGTCCAGCGTGAGCGGACAGCGGGTGGTGGCGTAGCCGCCAAAGGCGACGAGGCCGATCAAGTCGTCGGGACGTCGCTTGACGAAGTCGGCGAAGGTCTCCTTGACGACATCGAGTCGCGTCTTGCGTTCCGAGGGCGGTGCGCCGCGTCGTGAGAAATCGAGCGCCAGCATGGAGCCGGAGACGTCCACGGTCATCTGGATGGCGATGGCCTCCGTCGTCTTGCGGGATTTTGAGAGCAGGGAGCGTGGGCGCGCGCTGGCGAGTATCAGCGCGGCGAGGCCGATGAGCATGAGGTAGGGCGGGAGGACGCTGAGGCGCTGGCGCCAGGTGACGACACGCGGGATGAGGGACAGCCCCGGGAAGGGCGCCGCCTGTCGTCGGGCGCGCCGCAGGAGCCGCCAGGCGGCGAAGCCCCACGGGATGAAGAGGAGAAAGGCGAGGGGCGAGGCAAACTCGATCATGATGCGGCCTCCTGCGTCGGGGTGGTGCGTCCGTCGAGCGCTTCGTCCTGGCTTTCGAGATACGCCTTTGCTTTGGCGGTTGCTTCGTCGGTCATCGGAATCGTGGCCTTGACGCCGGCGAACTTGACGAGGTCCGCCGCGGTGAGAAAGGCCTTCAGGCCTTGGACGGTCTTCGCGTCGAAGTCCGGGTGGTCGGCTGCGGAGGCCAGAAATTCCTCGGTCGTTTGCTTGGGGGCGCGGAAGCCGTGGCGTCGTTCGACGTAGCGGCGCACGACGAGGGTGAGTTCGACGTAGAAGTCCTTGAAGAGTCCTTTTTCGGGAAGCGCACGGCTGATCAGCCTTTCCAGCTCGCGCAGGGCGCGCTCGCGCGGCGTCATTCGCCGAACTTTGCGGGCGATGGCGATGTGCGAGCCCAGCAGCCAGAGCAGCGCGACGGCCAGCGCACCGCCGACGACCATCAGCGCGACTCGTCCGACGCCGCGCATCGAGGGGCGGATGTAGCGGGGCTTCAGTGCAGTCTCGACTGTCTCCGGGGCATCGCCGTCAGGGGATGAGGCCGGGATGGTGATCATTTCCGTGGCGAACCAGGTTGTGCGCGGCGGGTGCGAGGAGGCGTCGCGCATCCGGATGGCCAGCGGGCGGATGCGGTGGCGTTCGGCACCTGGGACGGGACGCAGGTTGAAATGATGAGCGGTGCGCATCGCGCCGCTGGCCGAGGCCGATTCCGCGACATAGGAGCCTTCGAGCGCAAAGCCTTCGAAACGACCGGCCATGTCGTCGGGCAGCGCGACATGGATGCTCTCGGGGCGGGTCAGTTCAATGACGATCTCGGTATTCTTCGCCGGATCGGCAACGGGCGGGTCGATGCGCATGTTTACTTCCACGGCGTCCTGCTTGAAGACGCGTGCGAGCGGTGCGGCTGGAGCGGCCGCTGCCGCGGCAAGCCACACGAGCATGCAGGCCGTGTGGACGGCGGCATGTTGGAGACGGCAACGCCGTCGTCGAGTGAAATTAAGCTTCTTGACCTTCATCGCCTTTGAATTTTAGGCGATGATGGCCTTCGCGTCAATGAAATCAGCATTTCCAGCGTAATCGGTCAAGTCAATTCATGATCGAGGGTTCGCGACCTTTCCGACCGACCGATTGCCTTTCTAGCCGGCGCCACCCGCTTCGTCTTCGAGCGCGGCGTTGATTGCCTGGAGATAGGCGAGGATGGAGGCTTCGACGATGTCGGTCGAAATGCCGCTGCCGTGGTAGGTGCGGTCGTCGAACCGGACGCGGACGCTGGCGCGGCATTGCGCATCGATGCCTTCGGTGACTGCGGAAAGCTGGTAGTCCTCGAGCTTGCACTCGATCTTCAGGATGTCGCAGATCGCCTGGTAGGACGCGTTCACCGGACCGTCGCCGGCGGCGACCTTTTCGACGAGGTCGTCGCCGACTTCCAGCCGGATGGCGCCAATGGGCGTGATGGCGTTGCTGGCGATGACGCTGAAGCGGTCGAGCTTGACGGTGCCGGCGAAGCCGACGGTCAGGTCGTGTGCCAGCGCCTCGATGTCGGCGTCCGTGACGGTCTTCTTGCGGTCGGCCAGCGCCTTGAACTGCTCGAACAGGGCTTCGACGCGTTCGGCGTCGAATTGGAAGCCGAGTTCCTTGAGGCGGCCGACAAAGGCGTGCTTGCCGGAATGCTTGCCCAGCACGATCTTGCTGCTGGGGAGTCCGATCGACGCCGGCGTCATGATTTCGTACGTCAGCGGATTGGCCAGCATGCCATGCTGGTGGATGCCGGCTTCGTGTGCGAAGGCGTTTTCGCCGACGATCGCCTTGTTCGCCTGAACTTTGCTGCCCGTGACGTTGGCGACGCAGCGGCTCGTGGCGTAGATTTTCGTGGTGTCCACTTCGGTGTAGGCCTGGTAGTGCTCGTGGCGTGTCTTGAGCGCCATGACGATCTCTTCGAGCGCGGCGTTGCCGGCGCGTTCGCCGATGCCGTTGATCGTGCATTCGACTTGTGTCGCGCCCGCCTCGATGGCGGCCAGCGAATTGGCGACGCCGAGGCCGAGGTCGTCGTGGCAGTGGACGGAGATGCGCGCGCCGCCGATGTTCGGGACGTTGGCGAAGATGTCGCGAATGAGCCGGCCGAATTCCGGCGGCACGGCGTAGCCCACGGTGTCCGGGATGTTCACGATCGACGCGCCGGCGCGGATGACGCCTTCGACGACGCGATAGATGAACGGCCGTTCGCTGCGCGAGCAGTCTTCGAGCGAGAATTCCACTTCGGGGCAGAGGTTGCGGGCGTAGCGCACCATTGAGACGGCGCGCTCGTACACGTCGTCCTCGGTCATTCTGAGCTTGGCCGACATGTGGATCGGCGACGTGGCGAGGAAGGTGTGGATGCACGGACGTGCCGCGACCTTGACGGCTTCCCATGCGCGGTCGATGTCCTTTTCCAGTGCGCGGCAGAGGCTGGCCACGGTCGCCTCCTTGATTTGGCCGGCGATGGCGCGGACCGATTCGAAGTCGCCCTGCGAGGCGATCGCGAAGCCGGCTTCGATGATGTCGACCTTCATCGCCTCGAGCAGCTCGGCGACCATCACCTTGTCGCGCTGGTTCATCGTGCAGCCGGGTGACTGCTCGCCGTCGCGCAGCGTGGTGTCGAAAACATAGATTCGCCTCATGTCTGCCTGGCTGTTCATGGTGTCGTCTCCTGTGTTCTTGCGTCTGTGTTGAATTGAAAACGGGTTGGGGTTGGATGGGGAGGGGAACAAGAGAAAGCCCCCCGGCATCTGAACGATGTCCGCGGGGCTTCTGCGCGCAATTCCCAAGACTGGCCTTTTCGACTACGCAAAAGAAGAAACCCCGCGGAAACGCAAGGCGAGGCTCGTCAGTCGAAGGGAAATGCGGATGGCCTGTGTTGTCATGCCCCAGATGGTGCCATATTTCGCCCCTTGTGTGCAAGTCCATTTTTTCTTGCCCGGACAGATCGCCCCAACATCGTCGCCTAGATCTTCAGCTTGAATCCGTCAAGCGGGTCATTTCGCAAGTTGCCAAACATCAGCGTGCAGGTCAACGGCGGAAGACAGGAGTAGAGCTTGATGTGGACGAGCTTGCGGTCGCCTTGCTTGAGCGGATGCAGGAAAGCGGCGCCGCCTTCGGCTCGATGGAAGGATGGTATCGAGAGATGGCGTGAGTGGTGGTTGAGAAGGCGCGCATGGTCGAGCCACATCGTCATGCCCACATCGGCCGTCGCCGAAACGACAACTTCATCGGGTGGAATGTCGCTGTTTTCAACATGGAGAAACGAAAAGAGGTTCAGCATGCCGGCATCGCGGGCGTAGGCCGAAAGATCGAGCGTCAATCCTTCGCTGACGACCACCTGGTGCTTCAGACGCTCCGGGCAGGAGCCCGTGCGCAACAGCTCTTCGCGAATGGCGGCGATTTCAGGTTCCGGCGCGTCGAGCAAAAGCCATTGCGCCCGATCATGTCCTGCTGGAGGGACGTGTGGACAGGGCTGGTAGGCCGGATACGGTTCGGCGGGAAGCTCGGGGGCGAGCCGTTCGCGCAGCGCCAGCGTCCGGCCCGTCAATTCGGCGAGCGACTGCGGCATGCCTGCGATGCGGCCGATCTGTTCGCTGAACGTCAGCGTCGGCGAAAGCTTTTGAAACAATTCTTTCGGAATGGCACGTGTGCCGTGGACGGTGCCGAGGATGGCGCCGACCGTGGCGGCGGTGCAGTCGGTGTCTCGCCCGCAGTTGACGGCCAGCAAGACTGTTCGGATGAAGTCCCCGTCGCCCCAGAGCAATGCATAGACGATGTAGGCCAGGTTCATGACGCAGTCGGTGAAGTTGTGGTGATGAACCTTCGGCACCAGCCGTGCCTTGGCGGTCTCGGCGTCGAGCGCCAAGTCGCGCAGGGCGAAGACCTCCTCAAGCGTCTTCCGCAGTCGCGTGGCGGGTGGCACGTCGTCGAGCGACTGTCGCAGCGCCGAGACCATGTCGACGCCGGCGAACATCCGGCTTTCGGCCGAGGCCAGCAAGACCTCGGCCCAGACGCCGTCGCCCCAATGATCCACCGTGGCATCCTGCGACGCGAAGAACGCGGCGGCATCGGGACGTCCCGGGAAAAGCGCCGCCCAGATTTCGGAGCGGATCGCCGCGCCCATGCCATCGACGAAGGGGTTGTCCGCGCAGCCGCTTTCCGGCGGCATCACGCCATGGCGCAGATTGCGCAGCGCGATGCTGTATTCATCGCACCCGAACTGAATGTCGTCAATCCAGGGCCGGATCAAATCCCGAGCCCGCAGCGACAATCCATGCCGCTCCATGGCAAGCAGCCATACAAGTTGCAGCTCAAGGTCGTCGTTCGGGACGTCCTGCACGTGGATTTGCTCTGGACGAAGGTGCGGGGAATGCGGAACGCCTTCATAGGGCATGCCGATTGCGCCAGCCAGGCACTTGCCCGCCCAGCAGCCTTCAACGCGATCACGACAAGTCAATTCAGCAGTCATAGGCGCCATATGATAAATCAGCGGACGACGACAGTCAAGCCCGACGATTGCAATACGTGTTGACAAATTTCCGTCAGAGGGATTATCATGATGCCGTGAATGGGAAAGGTTATCGCATCTGATCAATGAAATGGCACGGGGGGACAAGAAAATTCCCATGCAAATCCCCGAAGAGCCATTTCTTCCACCACCGGTTTTCCACCTTCGACATCATGGACATTCCTGACAGCGACTGCTACATTTTCGACATCGACGGCACGCTCACGCATTACGTTGACCTGGCTCCCTCGACTTTTCTTCACGGCAATTTCCTGTTCCCCATTTTCCGCGACCTGCTCGTCGCGCGTGGCTGGAGCCGAACGAAGGCGGAAAACGCGATCGCACAGGTGGTCCGCGATCTTCCCTTTTGGGACTACCCGGACTTCATTTCCGCCTTCGGACTGCCTGCCAGGACGGCTTGGGAACGCATGTGGGCGTGGCATCTCGAGCATCTCGCGCCTTACGAGGATGCCGTCTCGCTTGCCCGCGCCCTTCACGATGCAGGGAAGACGCTCATCGTCGTCAGCAACAATCCCTACGCCGGGTGTCTCATGAAACTCAAGCGTTGCGGCTTGGCGGACGAGCTTGGCTCGTCGGTGTTCAGGCGGGTTTTCGGAACGGACAAGTTGCGCGGCTGCAAGGGCGAACCCGGCGTCTGGCAGCGCGCGCTTGACCAGATTCCCTTTGATCCCGCGAGAATTTGCACGGTAGGCGACAACCCCAGGGAAGACGGCGAGATCCCGCGATCCCATGGCGTTGGCCACTTTCTCTTTTTGGACGGCGCGCGTCGTTAGCCGGAGAACGAACCGACGGGACGCTCGATCGGACGGCGGACGGCTTTAGAAGGTCGCACCGGGACGGATGTCCTTGGGGGCGGCGTTGAGCTTGCATTTGAAGGTTTCGGCTTTCATTCGAAGGCAAGCGGGCTCCAGTTTGGAAGATGGTGGGGATCGGCCCACGAGCCGGGGACATGGTGGAGCTGGGATTTTTCGTCTCCATCCGAATGGATCGAGTAGGCGATGCTGGTCGATTGGACGCGGAGGGGCTCGCCCGGCTCGTAATTGGGGAACCGCTGGCGGATGGCGTTCCAGGGAATGCGGCAAATGCCTCGCCAGGCGGCGTCCGTGTCGGACATGTCGTTCAGCGTTCCGGAAATTTCAAGCGTGGAGGACAAGCCTTCCATGGGGATGTACTTCACGTCCCACGGCATGCGGCGGCCCCGGGAGGGAAAGAAGATCGCGCCGGAAAAGCCGGCGGGGGTGAAGTGGAATTCCAAGTACCCTCGCTCTCCCTCGGGCTGGAGGAAGAGTTCGATGCAGTCTCCCCAGAGGAACACGCCGCTGGTTATGCTGTCTGGCGCCTCGTTGAAGATGTCGTCGTCCTGCGCTTCAAAGTGGAAATAGAGCGCGTCGTCATCCCAGGCGAAGGCGATCTGGACAGGGTTTCGGAGGATGTAGTCGCCCAGTTCCATGAACGGGTGTTTTGCCACGTGTTCCCATGACTTGAAATCCGAGGTTCCTCCGTCGGGGAGCCGAACGGCGACGAGGCTGGGTCGGGACGGCGGTCTTGAGGGGCTTGCGCAGCCTGCGACAAGGAAAGCGAGGATTGCGGCGAGGATTGGAAGGGTGGGTTTGCTGTTTTCGCTCATTTCATTTCTTTCACAATCGTTTCCCGTGCGGCGAGACGGCGTGTCTCCGTTTGCCGCTAGTCGGGAATGCGTTCGATTTCGATGCCGTTGAGGAGGCGGACGGTGGAATTGCTTTTCAGTCCGGGCAGACAGGTGAACGAGAGATCAAGGATTCCATCTTCGCCAACGGCGACTTCCTTTTCAATCACCGCCGGGCGGTTGTAGTCTCCGCCCTGTTGCTCGTAGAGATCCAATGAATTCCAAAGCGGCTCGTCGTTGGCGCGAATGTTCACAACCCACCAATTGCCTTTCCAATCGCTTTTCCAACCGCATTTCATGTAAAGCCTGACCCGATACTTGCCGGGCGTTTCAACGTGGAACTTGTAGCCGTCGAAGTCGTAGGCCTCGGACTCGTAGAGCGAGGCGAACGTGGTGCCGGCTGCAAGTTCGGTGACATCGCGCGAGGTGCTGTTGCAGTGTTTCCCATAGTGGCCGTAGGATTTGCCATCGTAGCTTTTGTCAGGCGAGAAGAGCTGCCCGCCGACCATGGAGAAGGAGGGGTTGCCGCAGTTGACGGCAAAGCGTCCGCGCTGGTTCATGCGTCGTTCCTCGATCACCTTGTCGATTTCGCGAAACCTGTCGACGAGCGCGTTGAGGTCGTAGCTGTAGAGCAGGCGGTGCGCTTCGACGAGGCGTCCTTCGGCAACGGCCGTCCGGGCGGCTTCGATGATGGCGTCCTCCTCTTGGTGCGGGATGTTGTTTTCATTGAAAACGCGCCGGGCCTCGGCCAATTGGGCGAGGCGCTCGTCGTAAGCGCGCCGCGCCTCCTCCGAAAACGTCACGCGGAGCGGGTCGAAATCGACATTCACGCCTTTGATGAGAAAAGAGCGCAACTGATAGGGCAGGAGATCGATCGTTTCGGACGTGCTTTCGGCGTCGGTCGAGAGATCGAGGTAAACCGGGATTTTTCGGTTGCCGGCCAGGGAAATCCTCGCCGTCATGGGCGTATGATGCATGTTGACGACGTAGAAATACGTTCCGCCGCTTGTGGGAAGACAGCGGCCGACCACCGGGTCGGCGACGCCGCCCATGTCGTTGAAGGGGAGGGCGGGGAGGGCGCAGAAGGCCTGCGTCCATTCGCGTGTCTCTTCCTCTGCGCCGAGGGTTCCCAGGGGCTGCATGCCGATGGCGTTCTCCAGGACGTCGCCGATGCCCAGGTTGAACGAGAGCTCTTTGAGGAAGTAGCGGCCCCAGGGTTTCACGTCGGCATTTTGGAAGTAGGCCGGGAATCTGTCGTTGTCGAGGGTTTTTGTGAATGTCTCGAAGTAGGAGGCGGACGAGAAAACGAGCGGAATCGCTCCGTATCGGGCCTTGATGTCGAGGTGGCGTGGGTTGTCCAGGTCGTAGAGCGTTTCGTTGAGCCTGCATTCGGGATTGCCCCGGAAGCGTTGCCAACGGGCTCCGGTGTAGTTGCGGTCGAGGGAGAGGGCCACGTTGGGGGTTTTGGCCAGCGCGTCGGCGTCGATGCCGTTGTTTGCATAGATGTCCTCGTTCCCGGCGGGAATGGTCAGAAACAGGCGCATGTCGGGATTGCAGGAGCTGAAGAACGCGAAGAGTTTTTCGACGAACGCGGTGACCACGCCGGCTCTCCAGCGGAGCCATTCGGCTCGGACGGGAGAATTGGTGCTTGTGAGGAAATCGTAGCGCGCCCGGTAGACGGCACGATCGATCCGGCCTGCGGCCTCGGCCCCTTCGCGGTTCTTGCAGGCGTCGGGAAGGACGATGCCGGTGTCCCTGGAGAACGCGTTGACCGTCCAATCGTCGTAGCCATAATCGATTCCGCGCCATGAACCGAAGCCGCCGAGCTCGTAGACGATGCCGGAAAGGCCGTTCGTCGCGTAGCGCTCGACCATGTCGGCAAAATAGCTGATGAAAAGATCTTGCAGGTCCGGATTGGCGGGATTCGCCTGGAACGCGCCGCGGTTGTAAAGCGCTCGATCATGCCCTTCCGCGTCGAGGCAGAGGTAGCCTTTTTCGCGATAGCGGCTTTCCGTGCGCCCGAACTGGGCGATGTGGGGGACGTTGGACAGGGATATCTTGCCGATGAAGTCCACATGGTTGCGCTTGAAGGTCTGGAAGACGTAGCCGAGTTCGCCCTGGCGGTCGGGGAACATGGAGTTCCCCGTGCTGCCTTCGACAGGCCCGTACGTGTACGTGTAGCGCGCAATGGAGTAATGGAGTGTGTTCTGCCCCGTGTAGCCGTAATAGCGCAGCAGTTCATAGGCGATGCCGGCCGTGCTTCCGTTCATGTCGATGTTGAGGTTGTTGGCGAACGTCTGGTCTTCGTCCACATGTCCGAAACGGCGGCCGGGCAGCCCCTCGGGCTTGTGAATGGCGAGCTTGGGAAGCGGTTCGTCGATTTGGGAAACGGAGAGTTCGGCGATGGCGCCAGGCCAGCCCGAGACGAGCGTGCGCATCTCGAAAAGATAGTTGGTGGAGGCGGGGAAGAAGAGAAACCGGCTCCGTTGCATTTTTTTCGTGCTCGGGTACTCCTGCCCGGCTTGGATGCCGGCCTGCAGCCGATCCCGGTTGGAGCCCAGCTTTTCCCGGTGCATGTAGAGGCCGAAGGAGCGGGGCTTGTCGTCGGGCCAGGCTATTTCGATGAGGCAGGGGTGGCCGAGCGTTTCCCTGGGGAACGGAACGACCGTCGACATGCGCGTCCCGCCGGCCAGGCCCCCCTCGAGATAGTCGCCGCCGTCCCACGCGACGGCTGCAAGCGCCGCGTCCTTCAGCTCCATGTCGTCGGGCTTGCGGAAGCGCTTCCGGTAGAACGGGGCCTGGGTTGTCCATGCCGCCTTCGTTGCGGCGACGTGGGTGAGGTCGACCTCGGGAGCCGCCGAGAAGAAGAGGGTCTTGAGATAGGCGGCGTCTTCGGCGTCCCCCGTGGAGGCCTTGTGGGGCTTGACGGTGACGAGGAGGCGGTAGTCGCCGGGTTCGAGCGTCACGGGAAGGGAGACGATGTCGAGGGGCTTGTCGACGCGCACGGACGAATGCGTCGTCACGCCATTGGCCACGGGGAGAAACGCCCGTTCCGTGACACGCCGAGGCCGCTCTGGATCGCCGTGCGTCAAGACGATTCGCTCGATGGCCGTGGTCAGGTCGACGGTTGCGTGGATGTCCGGGCCTTCGACGGGGTTTGGGCGCGTATAGCATCCCCCGGGGGCGGCGATGCAGGTGACGGGTGTTGGAACGCCAATGGGGTAGACGGAGTTTTCGAACACCATGTCGATCGGCATTTTCGCGCGGAACATGTCGCGCACTTCGTGGTTTTCGATGGGACGGTGGAAAACGCGGACGTCGCGGACGCCCCAGTTCGATTGACGGTCTCGGCTGCGGTTGGGGAACTCGATTTGCGTGATGTTGTCGAGCGCGTTGCCCAGCAGAAGATAATCGATCCGTTCGCCTGCCGTGAAGCCGGTGGGGTAGGGGATGCCGTTCACAAAAAACCGCGCCCTGCCGTCTGGGCGCCACGTGAAGGCGATGTGATGCCATTCAGGGCCGCGGTTGACGCCGTTGCCAAACTTGCGGATGAAATTCAGGCTTTTCCCGCCTGTCATGGCGATGTTGGCGGTCGCGGTTTCGCCGCCTGCGGAAAACGTGGCCTTCACGGCGCCGTCGCGATCGAGGAAGCGGCAGACGGGGGTTGCGCCCGACTGCGCCCAGAACATGATGCCGCCGACATCGGAGCAAACCGGATTGGTGACGTCGTAAATCCCCTGCGGGAGGCCGGCATGGACGAACGTGGGCTCCTGGACGAGGTCGAACGTCCGGGGCGGGAGCGCTTCGATTTTGAAGTTGCGCATTTCAAAGTCCACATTGTAGGTGTAGAAAGAGAAGTCCGAGAGCGGCATGAGCGCGTATCCCTCCATGACGCAGATTTCATCGTCCATGCGCAGGGAGAAGTTCTGGTGCGTGATGTCGAGCGTCACGGTTGACCAGTTCGGATTGTCGGCATCGCGGTCGATCGCCGCCTCTCCGCCGCCTTTGCGGGCGAGGCGGGCGTCCATCGGCGTGGTCAGGTCGAAGGTCCAGCCGACGCCGCGTGTGTGGAAGAAGGCGCGGTTGCCGTCTGCATCGCGAAACGTGAAGCCCCAATGCCTGTCCTTGCCCTTGGCGTTCGCGGCGAACTCGCGAACCTCGAACGACACGCGAACCTCGCGATGGAGATCGGGGAGGCCGCCCACTTTGAAGCCGCCGGCCATTTGAACGGCGCGAACGCCGGCGCCTCCTTCCGTTGGCTTCCATCCGCCCCCGGGCTTCACCTCGGTGAATTGCTGGGCGTTGGTGAAGCAAAGCGCATACAGGAGGTTTCCGGGTGCGGAATCGAGGGTCGCGGCCGCGCAGCAGGACGCCGCAAGAACCACGGGAAGGGTTTTGAGTGCGATGCGGTTCATGTGAAGCCTTTCGTTCTTGTAGGATGCCAGTTGGAGCAGTTGACGCAAATTCTACCACACGCGGGCTTTTTTTTAAAATGCAATGTGTGGTAGAATGACGCCCGAAGCAGCTGGTTTCAGTTTGCACAAGAACAAGGAGTCCACATGAAAGAAGTTTTCGATCTCGCCTATCCCGTCTGGACCGTCCGCTGGACGGGCACGGTCGTCACCCGCGCCCCCGAAGCGCCTTTTCGGCGAAACCTGCAGATTTTGCACGAGCTTGGCATCCGGTCGGTGATGACCACGGGCTACGTCACGATTGAAGAACCCGATTTTGACTATGACGAGGAGACCCGACGCATTGGCGACATGCTCGAAGGTCTGGGGATGCATTCCGCCCAGCATCATGGGCTTTGCGCCATCTGCGCGCCGAACCCCGCCGACGACGATGCCGTGATCGAGAAGCTCGTCGATTCCTGTCGCTACACCGCCAACCTTCGCGCCAGGGCCCTCGTCATCCACCCCGGCATGATCGAGGGGCTTGTGCATCAGGAAGACTATTCCGAGGCCTTCAAGGCGCTGGCCGAGAAGGAAGGGCGCGAGGCCCTTCTGAAACGCTGCGCCAGGAATCTCGACGCGGCCGGCGAGGAGGCTCGCGGCATGGGCGTCTGCATTGCGCTTGAGAACGCCGATCTGTTCAACAGCGAACCGGCGTGGATGGCGGACTTGTTCCAGCACATCACGTCCGAGGGGGTGGGCGTTTGCCTCGATTCAGGTCACGCCCACCTCTCCTCGATGGATGTCGTCGAACGCATTTTGACTTACGGCAAGCGCATTGTGACGACGCATTTCCACGACAACCGCGGCAAGGCCGACGAGCATCTGTCCCCGGGGTTTGGCACCATCCCCTGGCTCGACGTCATCCAGGCGCTTCGCGCGATCGGCTACGACCACGACGTCAACTTCGAGACGAACGGCTGGCCCATTGAGGATGCGCGCGAAGGCTACGTCTCCGCCATCCGCTATTGGCGCACGTGCGAAAAACTGTCGCTTGTCAAATGACCGGCGTTCACCGTATCGTGACAACCGTGCAGGGATGCTCGTTGAAATATTCGTAGCAGCCCATGTCGACGACGTCCTCGAGAATGCGCGGGTTGCTTCCGCCAAGATCCCTGGCGTCGGCAAGCCAGGGGAGGGCGTTGGCGCCGCTGTTGCGGCAGGGGGATGTTCCACGCAGGCGATAGTCGCCGGCCGCGGGGTTCTTGAACGCTGGATCCGTTGTGATGACCGCGTCGTTGACGACGACGTCGCCGCCGGACGGAAGCGGGGAGAGACACGAGTTTTCGACAAGGAACGCGGGGCCTGGCGAGACTTGCGGTCGCTTCCATTGATCGCCGGGCGCGTTGCCCTGCACGATGCAGTTGACGAGTTGATTGGTCAGCGTGTTGCCCATGAGTTGATACCCGAACGTTCCGTTCGCGGTGATCGTGCAGTTTTCGAGGATCGATCCCCAACTGTCTGAAACGGGGTTCCCGCTTAAAAACCCGACGTTCGCATTGCGCGCGACGAGGGTGTTGCGCATGACCATGCTTCCCGCGACGGCGGCCACGTTGTTGGTGTTGTCCAGGATCGTGCAATTCTCGACAATCGTCGAAAGGCCGTCCAAAAAATGGACCGCCGATTCTCCTCCCGCGTTTTTTTCGATCCTGCAGTCGAGCAGGGAATTGTTTCTATTGTTCGGCGAGGCGACGGCAACGCCGCGCACATATCCCGTGTTCAGTTTTTTTGTCCCCGTGATCAAGGAGGCGTGAACGGTGCCTCCGTGGCCGAGGGCGATGGCGCCACCGTAGGCCGTGACCGTGTTGGAGACGACGTTGTCCACAAACGTGCAGCGCGAGACCAGGTAGCCGTGCGCTCCGCTGATGGCCGCCCCCCCGTTTTTGCAGGACATGTTGTTGGAAAACACGCAGTCAATGACGGCCGGCTGGCCCGAAAGGGGCATCGACGTTTGGACGTCGGCTGTGACGCCGACGGCGCCTCCTTCATTGCTGGCATTGCCGACGAAGCGGCAGTTTTTGATGAAGCCCGCCCGTTCGAGATTGATGGCGCCTCCCCTTTCCGCGGCGACATTGCCCAGGAACCAGCAGTTGGAAATGGCGCCGTTGCTTGCGCCTCTGAAGTAGATCGCCCCTCCCGTCGCGGTGGAATGGCAATTGGTGAAGGCCAGCCCTTCGATGTAGGCGGGCCCCCGATGTTTTGCCAGGACATGGAAGGCGCGCGTCTGGTTGGCGGGATAGTTTCCGTTGATGATCGTGGTCTCGGGATTTCCGTCCCAGCTTTTGATGGTGATCCGGTTGTCCTCGGTCGAGACGGGCGTGGTGATGTAGTGGATCCCGTTGGTGAGATAGACGGTGTCCATGACCGTCTTGTCCTCCTCCGTGACGGCGACGGCGTCCGCGATGTTCGTCGCCGCCGTCTCCCAGCTTGTGTACGGGTAGACGGCCGTGTGGTTCGGCGTGGAGGCGGGAACGACAAAATACGTTTCGGATCGGGCGAAACCCGTGAGATGAACAAGCGCGAAGCAAGCGAGCGCGTTGAACAGGGGCGTTGGTTTTCGTGGCATGGACGACTCCTTCTTGATGCGATGAAAGCGCTTCAAAGGTTTGCAAGCGCCATCCATTCTACTTGAAACGGAAGTCCAAGAAAAGTTGTTTTTCCGTCAGAAATCTGTTTGTGAAAGGCAAGCGCGCCTGGAAATGGCGCCATCCAAATCGTTGTCGGGATCGGGGTCGCCATCGTGAACGAGCATGGGCACGTGAACGTGTTGGTTGAACGGAGGTCAGCCAGGGTCTCGAAGAGTTTGTGTCCATCAAAAGTCGAATGCGAGGCCGGCGCGGATGAAAAACGCTTTCAACTCGTTTTCGCCGAAATCCTCTCCCATCCATTCGACATCGCCTTTCGTGATGTCGAACTGGTAGCCCACGCCACCCAGCAGGCTGACTCCGGGCGACAGCTCCGCTTCAAGGTTTGCAGCGACGAGGCCGACAAAACCATTGTCGATCTTCATGTCGGCACTTCCACCGACGACCCCGCCGTAGGCTTCTGTGAGGGCGAAGGTCATCGTTGCGTCAGACTCCACGATTACATACCGGAGCCCTCCTTCGAGGACGAGGTTGAGGTTGTCTGCGAGCGCCGCGCGGTACAGAATCGAGCCGCCGATCGGGACAAGCGTCACGTCGCCTTCGATCGATGCCGCAAAGGCCGAGCTGCCATAGTCGGCGACGCCTTCTTGTTCGTTGACCTCCCAGCTCGCGACTCCTCCGGCAAGGGCGAAGCCCAGATTCGGGCACGACCAGAACCGGATTTGAATTTCAGCTCCGAAGCCGGAGTCGTAGTCGTCATCTTGACCGGGCATGAAGTATTGCAACGTGCCTGCAACATCGGTCGAGGGTGGGGTCGTTGCGATGTTTTCTTGGGCGATTGCGGTTCCTGCAAGAATGAACGTTGCGACGGCGATGTGTGTCAGTCTTTTCATACGGCCAGATCCTTTGGGTTGGGTGTGGGTTGGGTTGGGTGTGTGACAATGCGTGAATGCTTGTCTGCGTTCAAGGGGTAAGTGTAGTCATTCTTGCAGGATTGGTCAATACCGGAAATTTTTCGGGTGGTTTGCATTTCGTTCTGGCCTGGTGTACACTTTCGGCATGATGCAGGTTTTGTTGGTCGCGCGGCTTGCCGCGTTCTTTCGCTCCGCAATCCCATGATTCTAGAACAAGAAGAACTCACACCTGAACAGCGTCGGCGTTCGCAGCTCAACATGAACGTTTTTAACGCGATCAACGGGCTCTCCTACGTGTGCGTGGGCGAGACGCTCATGATTTTGCTTGCGGTGAAGCTTGGGTTTCCGGATGTCGTGACCGCCATTCTTGGCGGCATGCTTTTTTTCGGCTATTTGCTGCTTCCTTTGGGCAAGATTGTCTCCGCCAGGGTCGGGGGTGCTCAAAGCCAGGCCGTTTTTTGGGTCTTGCGCAGTTTTGCGGCGTTTGTTGTGGCTTCTTCCGCGCTTTGGCAGCATTTGGGGATTTCGACCCTTGCGCTCGTCAGCCTGATCGGGGGGGCGTTTTTCTTCTATGGTTTTCGGGCGGCCGGCGTCGTCATGGCGGAGCCGCTGGCGGGAGACATTGCGTCAGAAGAAGAACGGCCTCGGTTCATTGCCAAAAGAAGCGGCCTGTTCTATGCGGCCTGCTTTGTGGCATTGATCGTGATCTGCATCATGCTCAAGGTTTCGGAGACGGTTCTCACCATCTCATTGATCATCGTCGCAGGTTCGATGCTGGGCATGTTCTCCTCAAAGTTTCTTCGCCGCATTGATGAGACAGGTGCCATTCGTGAATCCGCCCGACGTCCTGTCGTGCATGAAATGGCCGAGGCGCTTCACGACAGCTCGTTGCGTCGCTTGTTGCTGGGAAGCTTCGTCAACAATGTCTTGCACGTGATGCTCGGGCCGGTGTCGGTGCTCTTTGTGAAGCGGGGCTATGACGTGAGCGATACGGGGGCGTTGCTTTTTTCATTGCTCCGATACGGCTCCGCTGCGATGGCCTCGATCGCGGCGGCTCGGATCATCAGCCGCATCGGACCGCGCAAGACGCTGATGCTTTCCTATGGTTTGATGCTCGTGACGGCCGTTCTATGGTCGTTTGCCCCAGATGCGTTTTCTGCCGCGATGCCGCTGGCCGCCTTGCTTTTCGTTTTGACTGGAGCGAATGTCGCTACGTCCGAAAACTCCGTCACGCACTACTTCTTGCAGACGGTTTCGGCCAGGCGTCGTGTGTCTGTCGCGATGTTGATGAACATGGTGGCCGGCGCTGGCGCGGGCGCGATCGGCATGATGCTGTCGGGCGGGCTGCTGCATTGTCTGGGTCGGGGGATCGACCCTTCGGCAAGGGGCGATGTGATGATCGTGGTCTATCGACGTTATTATGCGCTGGCTTTTGCGATCTTGTTGCCGGGTCTTGTCTTCCTGTTGCGCATGATGCCATTGCCCATCGAAAAGCGCCGGATGAAGCGCAGTGGATGGCATGTGCACTAGCCGGTTGGGCTGAAGGGGATTTTGGGGGCCTGTCCCCAAAACCCCCTGTCCCCAAAACCCCCGACGATGCCCGGCGCGGGGTGCGCCAGCAACCCTGGCAAGGGCGTGGCATGTCCGTCCCTTGCCCGCGCTTCCGCCACCGATCACCGGGGATCCCATGTGAGCGGGGGCGCGGGACGGCGAAACACCAGTCGCACAAGCAGGCGGAGCGGGCGGAGGATCCTGTAGCCGCGATGTGCCCAGAGGGGCAGCGCGCAGGCGCGCAGGTCGGCGCCGGTGGGGGTGAAGAGCCAGCGGCGGCAATGGCGCAGGCGTTGCCCAACCGTGTCTTGTAGCGCCATCCACCAGCGCCACGTCTCGACATGACGATCCCCCCGGGCTTGTGCGTCGAGGCAGCGTGTGGACGTTGCCTCGATCCAGTCCATCCGTTTGGCAGGCGTTTCAAACTCGGGCGGGACAGGGGTGCCGAGCACCTTCTGGAGGAGCGCGATCGAAAGTCCGAGCGCTCGCGCGAGGCGTCGTGCTTTTGCTTGCGACATGACTGTCGCCCAATCGTCGGCGGCAAAGGTCGCGGCGAGACGATCGAGGTCTGCCAGCCAGACGAGGCGCGTGTAGCCGTGCTTGGCGCCGTGTGCGGCGCAGTAGAGGAAGTGGTCGGTTGTTGACGGCGCCCTCGCCGCTGTGCCGTGGATCTCGAAAGGGCAGGGTGTGGACTCCGCCGCCGGGGCGGCGTCGATCAAGATGCCGCCGGGGTGGATGAGCTCGAGCCCGACGTCGCATCGGGGATGGACGAGCGCGAGGTCTTCTGTTGTGCGGAGCAGGTGGCGTTGGGCAAGGGGCGGGGCATTGCGCGAGTCGCGCCAGCCGATGTTTTGGAGCACGGCCAGGGCATGCGCGCGGTCGGCGCCGTCGAGCAGCAGGTCCACGTCGTCGTAGGGGCGGAGGGTCGGATCGCCGTAGGCGAGGGCGGCGAGCGCGGGGCCTTTGACGATGAGCGGTGTGAGACCCGCGTCGTGAAGGGCTCCGAGAGCGTCTGCCACGCAAGCGAGGTTCGTTTCCGTTTCGAACGCCATCGCGCGGAGGGCGTCGCGGATGGGCGGCTCGGCGGCGGGACAGCGGCGGATGAGTTCGCTCGCGCAGAGGGCGAGCACGCCGTGGCGTCGAGCCGTGGCGACGAGCGCCTTGGGATTGACCGTAGGCGCGGGGGTGTCGTCGGCGGCGTTGTCGCCGCCGCGCAGCGTGGCTTTGAGCGCGGCCTTGAGGAGGGCGAGGTCGGGCGGGTCGGCGATGGATTGCTGATAGCGGGCGTATCGGCCTGTCGCGACGAGCGCGCGGTTGCGCAGGCGCGGCCAGAGCAGCCCGGCCAGGCGGCGGAGAGGGTGGCGGGCGCGCCGGACGCGGCCGTTGCGCTCGTAGGTCGTCAGGATGCCGAGCACGCGGTCGGGCGCGAGGTGTTCGCAGGTCTGGCCCGGCGAATCGCCGCGGAGGATCAGCGCGGGCGGGGGGGCCGGAAAGGATGCGCTGGAGGCGATGGAGGCGGAGGGTGTCGGGGGTGCGTTCGTAGAGCAGCACGTCGCCTCGGCGCAGGGCTTCGACCGGCGGGGCAGGGGCGATGACGACCGGATCGCCATCGAGGATGAACGGGCGCATGCTCTGCCCTTGCGCGCGGAAGCGGATCGACTCGCCGCCGCGCAGCGCGTCGATGAGCAGCGGGGCGAGGTCGCAGGTTGTTTCGTTGCGGGGGCGTGAAGTCATGGGGCGTGCGCTTTCTAGAGAATCCGCGGGCCGTCGCGACCGACGACGACGAGGTCTTCGATCCGGACGCCGCCGCGGCCGGGGTAGTAGAGACCCGGCTCGACGGTGACGACCATGTTTTCGGCGAGGCGTCCGCCACGTGGAGAAAGTCGAGGCTCTTCGTGGATTTCGAGGCCGACGCCGTGTCCGGTGCTGTGGATGAAGCCGAAGGGGCGACCGTCGTCTCCGACGCCGGTTTTGAAGCCGGCGTCTTCGAAGCTGCGGTTCACGGCGTTGTGAATGTCGCCACCCTTTGCCCCGTGGCGGATTCGGTCGAGTGCGTCGCGTTGCGCGGCCTTGACGGCGCGGTGGAGCGCGGCGTGCCAGGGGGAGGGGCGGCCATGCATGAACGTGCGCGTCATGTCGCCCCAGTAGCCCGTGTCGAGGCTTCGCGGGAAGATGTCGCAGACGACCCACTCGCCGGTTTTGAGCGGCCCGTGGCCGCGCTCGTGCGGGTCGGCGGCCTGGGCGCCGCCGGCGATGATGGTGTCTTCGTCGATGCAGTCGTGTTCGAGCACGGTTTCGCGCACGATGGCGTGCGCGCGTTCCGACGTGAGGAGCTTGCCGTTCCAGACGAGGCGGCCGCGGGCGTCCGCCTCGGCGTTGCGGATGGCGTTGCCGACGGCGCGCATGGCGGCGCGCGCGGCCTTCTGGACGCGGGCGATCTTGGCGATCTCGTCGGCGGTTTTCACAACGCGGCGGTGCGCGACGGGGCTGTCGTCGGCGAGCGTCACGACGATGCCGTTGGCTTCGAGTTGCCGAGCGGCGCCGACGGGGAACGTGGCGTCAACCTGCACGCCATCCGGTGCGTAGCGCCGGGCGACGGCAACGGCCCAGGCTGCAGGTTGGCCCTGCTGCATCGGCGGTACATTGAGCGAGGCGGGCGTTTCGACGCGGCAGCCGGTCGCTTGGACGCGGGCGCGCCCCAATTCCATTGAGGAAACAACGAGAATGGCTTGGCGCGGGAGCAGGAGCACGACGACAGGGTCAGCCGCCGAGAAGCCTGTCGCATGGCGAATATCAGGCTCAGCAACGGGTTTTCCGAAGAGCAGATGAGGGGCTGTTAATTTCTTCATGCACAAGAGTATTTGCGAATGCGCGACGAAAGGCAATAGAAATCTGATGGCGACTCGGTGCAAGCGCTTGGTTTGACGTGTTTTTCATTCGTTCGCAAATGCTGGAGGCACGGTAGGATTTCAACGGCTGCAACACGTTTTTTTTGTGGTCGAGGTTTTCTGACTGTATTCCTAAGTTGTTGTAATTCAACGATTTGAAAAAATGATTTTTCATTTCGGCTTTCCCTTTTCACCGCTTGGGCGTCTGCTCGTTCAAGCCTGTGAAACTTAAACTTTTGTTTGGATGAGATGGTAGCTGGGCTTTGGAAGGCAACGCCTTAGCAAAGGCTTTCAGGGGAATTAAAACGGCAGACTTCGGGGTGTTGACAACCTGTTGATAATCGGAAGATTCTTTTCCCTTGCCCGAAAGGGCTTCTTATGTGAACATCCTAGGTGTTTCGACGGCGTGGACTTTGCTTCCGGGTCTTTTTCAAGTTCTTAGTATGCCACGAGGCAAATGAAGTCCTTTTCCGTGTTTGTCCCTTCGGCTTTGATGGAGGGAAATGAATTTTGGAGAGATCGGTGGAATTACATGAACAGATTTGGTCGGTCGCATTGGCGCGGTTGAAAACATCGCTCGACATCGACGTGTATTCTCGTTGGATTGCGGTGATTTCGTCGGTGTCGCTTTGCGATGGGGTTCTCACGGTGGCGGTGGACAACGAGATGCTGAAGATGTGGGTGGAGAATAATTATTTGCCCTACATCCTCGACGCCGTGCGGATCGATTCCGCGAATCAAGTATCTGAAATTGAGATCGTGGTGGACTCCAGCCGCACGCCTGCGGTGGCGGTGGCAGAGGAAGCAGAGGCGTCGGAGCCAGCGTCCGGGCCTGCGGTGGCCCGCAAGCGGTCGAGCGCAGCTTCCCCCCGCGTTCCGCGTTTTGGCGAGGCGCTCAACCCCAACTACACGTTTGCGGATTTTGTCATCGGCCCCTCGAACAGCTTTTCGCAGGCGGCGTCGGCGGCGGTGGCCGCCAACCCTGGCAACGCGTACAACCCATTGTTCATCTATGGCGACACGGGGCTGGGAAAGACGCACCTCATGCAGGCCGTGGCGCATGGCGTGCTTTCGCAAAATCCGTCTTCCGTCGTTTGCTACATTACGTCGGAAGGGCTTCTCAACGACTTCATTGATTCGATTCGCAACAATTCCATGGTGGATTTCCGCAATCGATACCGCAATGTGGACGTGCTGCTCATCGACGACATCCATTTCCTCGCTGACAAGGACACGATGCAGGAGGAGTTCTTCCACACGTTCAACACGTTGCAGAACGCACGCAAGCAGATCATCATGACGAGCGATCGCCCGCTCAACAAGATTCAGGGGCTGGAATCGCGGCTTGTGTCGCGTTTCCAGCAGGGGCTGATCACGTCGATCGAGCGGCCGGGCTTCGAGACGCGCCTGGCGATCCTGCGCTACAAGCAGCGCAACGCCACGATCCAGTTGGCCGACCCGCTGCTGACCTTCATCGCGGAGAGCATCACCTCGAACGTGCGACAGCTTGAGGGCGCGATCACCCGTGCGGTCTGCTTCGCCTCGCTTGCGCGCAAGGATCTGACGATCGATGTGCTGCGCGACTTGCTCAAGGACATGATCGATTTCGAGAAACGTCCCGAGCTGACGTGCCTTGACATCCAGCGCGTCGTCGCGGACGATTACGATCTGCGCCTCTCTGACATGACGAGCAAGGAGCGTCCGCAGAGCGTTGCGTTGCCGCGCCAGATCGCCATGTTCCTCTGCCGCACGCTGACCAATGGCTCGCTCCTTGAGATTGCGGCGGCGTTTGAGAAAACGCATGCCACGATTTTACATGCCTGCAAGACGATCCCCGGGCGCATGGAGACGGATCCCGATCTCAAGCGCCGCGTCGAGCTCATTGTCGAAAAACTCGGCCGCGATCCGTCGTCGCTGCTTCTCACCTCCGCCGGGTGAGTTCTGAGGTGAGAGGCGAGAAGTGGGAGGCGGGAAAGGAATGAACGGCACGGATCAATTGCCTGAAGTCCAGGCGGTCTATGCACCGGATGATCTGATTGTCGATGGTCGGCTTGACAAGCCGGTTTGGAAGCGTGCGCCCGCCTATCCTTTGTCGCTGCCGGCTGATCGCTGGGAAGCGGGGGAGGTTTTGCAGGAGGCGGGTCGCGTCCAGTTTGCCTGGAACGAGCGATATTTCTATCTGGCCGTGTCGTTCGACGACTCCGATGTCGTGGCGGAAGGCAAGGCGGATGGCGAGCATCACTACAATCTGGGCGATCTTGCCGAACTCTTCCTTTGGCCGGAGAACCATTCCTGGTACTGGGAGCTGTATGTGACGCCTCATGGCAGGCAGTCGTCGTTTTTCTTCCCCAGTCCCGCGCGCATCTTGCCGAGTTGCTTCAAGAACCATCTTCACCTTTTTGTGGCCGCACAGGTGCAAGGGACGTTGAATGACTGGAGCGACCGCGATCAGGGCTGGACGGCGGAAATGGCCGTGCCGGTAAGTGCGCTGACCGAGCGCGGCGAGGCCTGGGGGCCTGGCTCGGCCTGGCGTGTGCTCGTTGGACGCTACAACTACTCGGTCCACCTGCCGAAGCTTGAACTCTCCGCGATGCCGTCACTCTCGAAAACCAACTATCATCTGCGCGACGAGTACGCGAGACTCATGTTTACATGGTCGGTCAGTCGTCTGGCCGACGAGTGCGTAGAGCGGCGTGAGAAGTGAGGCGTGTTGGCCGGGGACGCCCCCAGACCCCGTTCGACCTTTTTTTTGGGGGTCTGTCCCCAGTGCGACGAGGGAATTGTACGTGAAAGGGGCGGCATGCGTTTTCCGGATGTGGATGGTGTGCCGGAAAAATCCTGCCGCGGCTTTTACGATCGGCCGAGGCTCCCGCCCCCTTCCAAAGCCGAGCTGCAACGCGGCGGCGGCGGCGGACTTCGCCCCGTCCTCGTAGTTGAAGTCGTAGAGGTCTTGAATGTCGCATTCAAAATCGACCGACGTCACGACAAGTCGCCCCCCCCTAGAGCGGTTTAAGAAAATCCGTATCCACATTCTATCCTCCATCTCCAAACGCCGAATCCTAGTTCAAATCGTGCGGCTATACTATTTCTCAAGTCGCTCTAAAAAGCCTGCTTTTTTGACACGATTGCCTGGGTAGTTGGAATCCTGTCCAAAAAACGGGGTCTGGGGCGTCCCCGGCCTGAACTACGCTCTACGCTCTACGCACTCCTCACTATGCGAAGGGTGGTGCGGCGCAGATGGAGGTTTTTGATCTAAACACACGGGCACCAGGAGCCAGGGTTCAGGGGGCGGCTTGATCCTCGACCTTCAAAAGGACTCCGTCGGTCGAGAGAGCCATTCTGCGAATCGCATCCAATCCTGCCTTCAGCGCTTTTCAGAAAGAAGCCGATTGACGGCGGCGGCCGCGCGGCGGCCTTCGCCCATGGCCAGAATCACCGTGGCTGCACCAAGAACGATGTCCCCGCCGGCGAAGACGCCGGGCATCGAGGTCTGGTTGTCCGCATCCACCTGGATGCGCCCCCGCCGATCCACCGCGATCTCGGGCGTCGTCGCCGCGATCAGCGGGTTCGATTCGTTGCCGATGGCAACGATGACGCTGTCCACCTCCAGCGTAAACTCGCTGCCGGGAATCGGGACGGGGCGGCGGCGACCGCTCGCGTCCGGTTCGCCCAGTTCGTAGCGGATGCACTCCATGCCGTTCACGCGATCCTGGTCGTCGCCCAGGATCCGCACGGCATTCTGGAGCAGCCTGAATTCCACGCCCTCTTCCTTGGCGTGGCGGACTTCCTCGACACGCGCCGGCATTTCAGCCTCGGTGCGACGGTAGACCAAAAAGACCTTCTCGGCGCCCAGCCGCCGCGCCGTGCGCGCGGCGTCCATCGCCACGTTGCCGCCGCCGAGCACCGCCACGCGCTTCCCGCGCGAGATCGGCGTGTCGGCGCGCTCCGTGTCATGCGCCTTCATCAGGTTCGCCCGGGTCAGATACTCGTTGGCCGAGAAAACGCCGACGAAATTCTCGCCGGGGATGTCCATGAACTTCGGCAGGCCGGCGCCCGTGCCGATGAAGACGGCGTCGTAGCCATCCTCTTCCAGCAGCTTCTTGAGCGGACGCGAGCGGCCGATCACGAAATTCGTCCGGATCTCGACGCCCATCTTGCGGAGATTGTCGATCTCGGCCTCGACGATCGCCTTCGGCAGGCGGAACTCGGGAATCCCGTACATCAGCACGCCGCCGGGCTTGTGCAGCGCCTCGAAAAGCGTCACCTCGTGCCCCTCGCGGCGCACGTCCACGGCAAAGGTGATCGAGGCCGGGCCGCCGCCGATGACGGCGACCTTGCGCCCCGTCTCGGGCTTCACCGCCGGCGGCAGCGCCCGGCCCGACTCGCGCTCCAGGTCGGCGACATGCCGCTCCAGGCGCCCGATGGCCACGCTCTTCTGCTTGTCTTTGAGAATCCGGCCCACCGTGCACGTCTCCATGCACTGGGTCTCCTGCGGGCAGACGCGCCCGCAGACGCTCGGCAGCAGGCTCGTGCGCTTGATGATCGCGATGGCGTCGCCATCGCGGCCTTCCGCAATCGCCTGGATGAAGCCCGGGATGTCGATCTCCACGGGACACCCCGCCACGCAGGGCTTCGTGGGGCATTGCAGGCAGCGCATCGCCTCGACGCGCGCCATCGTCTCCGTGTAGCCTTCCGCCACTTCGCGCGTGTTGCGCACGCGCGCCTCGGGCGGCTGCGACGGCATGTCCTGCTGCGGGATCGCCGCGCGATCCTTCGCCGTCAGCGCGCCTTTCGCGCGCAGCGTTTCCAAAAGCGCCGTGGCGTCGGCGTCGAGCTGTTCCTTCGTCTTCACGCGCGCTTTTCCTTTTCGGCCACGGCCTGCTCGAGCCGACAGGCCTCGCCCTCGTGGTAGCGGTCGTGCGCCCGGGCCTCGGCGCCCTTGTACGCGCGCATGCGCTTCATCATGTTGTCGAAATCGACTTGATGGCCATCAAACTCCGGGCCGTCCACGCAGACGAACTTCGTCTCGCCCCCGACCGTGACGCGGCAGCCGCCGCACATCCCCGTGCCATCGATCATGATCGTGTTGAGCGACACGACCGTGCGCACGCCATAGGGGCGCGTCGTCTCGGCGCAGAACTTCATCATGATCGGCGGCCCGATGGCCACGACCTCGTCGGGCGGCGTCTCGGAGGCGCACGCCTCCTTGAGCGGCGCCGTCACCAAATCCTTGCGGCCATGCGAGCCGTCGTCCGTGCAGACGACCACCTCGTCGGCCGCCTCCCGCATCTCGCGCTCGAAAACCAGCAAATCCTTCGTGCGCGCGCCCATGATGACCGTGACGTGGTTCCCGGCCGCCTTGTGCGCCTGCACGATCGGCAGGAGCGGCGCCACGCCGATGCCGCCGCCGACGGCGACCACGCGCCCGACCTGCTTGATCTCGGTCGGATTCCCCAGCGGCCCCAGCACGGCGGCGACCGAGTCGCCGACCTCAAGATCGGCCAGCTTGTGCGTCGTGGCGCCCACCGTCTGGAACACGAGCGTAATCGTGCCCGCCTTCCGATCGGCCTTCGCGATGGTCAGCGGAATGCGCTCGCCAAAATCCGCATCCACTTGCAGAATGATGAACTGCCCCGCCTTGCGCTCTTCCGCGATGTGGGGCGCGACGATCTCCATCTGCCACACGTCTTCCGAGAGATGCTGCTTGTCGACTATTTCATTCATGTCGCTTGAAAAGAAAAACAGCCAGACCGCCGCTGGCGATCCGGATGTTCCTGTGTTCGATTAAAACGCGCCTGGCGGCCCGCGGGCTACTGGACGCGTTCGACGACGATGTCCGGATCCACGTCGCTGCGCAGCGACTCCTCGATGTACCCCTTCAAGGTGGCCATCGCGTGCGGGCATGTGCCGCAAGCGCCACGCAGGCGCATCATGACCGTCTTGCCTTGAATCTGGACGATTTCGCAATCGCCGCCGTCGCGCTGAAGCATCTTGCGCAATGTCTCGACTTTATCCTTGATCTGCTCTTCCATGGTGAAATCTCTCGTGTTGCGGCCGTGTGAAAGGCCATGCTCGACTTGGCATCGTCCGTCAACCATCCGATGCCAGAGCCACGGCTGGAAGAAAATGGAGCGGGCGATGGGAATCGAACCCACGTATGAAGCTTGGGAAGCTTCCATTCTGCCATTGAATTACGCCCGCCCGATGCACTCGTTTGCCCCATAGCTTAGTAAATTCCGCCCCCTTCTGTCAATGTCGAAATCTCAAAACCGCGGAATCGGCCAGGCGCGTCGCCAAGGATGGATCGTTCACGTTCACCGCGAGGCGGTGCAACGACACGAAAAACGTAGACGGAGGACTCGTGAACGGGTACGACCGGCGCGGCCCACGTCGAGCGAACGAAAAGCCGGAACGCCGGATCTCGCCGTCCCGGCGGGGCCGTTCGCTGGAGGTGGCCGCGTGCCCGCCCAAAGTGGACGCGGCGTCCCCGCCGCGTTTCATCGCCTGCGCCCTTTTGCACGCCCATCCCGCACGTGAAATTTTCCGACAGGATTACAGGATTCCTTTCACCAAGGCAATCTTGTCAAAAAAAGCAGGCTTTTTAAGTGAGGAGTGCGTAGAGCGCAGGGAGGAGTTCAGGCCGGGGACGCCCCAGACCCCGTTACGACCAGCTTTTTGTGCTTCTTGTGGCCATTCCCCACACGGCGCAGCCGCCCCAGCCCTTCTCGCCCTTCCGGTGAAACCCCCACCGCCCACGCCGCGCCACCCTTCGCATAGTGAGGAGTGCGTAGAGCGCAGGGAGGAGTTCTGGCCGGGGACGCCCCAGACCCCGTTACGACCAGCTTTTGTGCTTCTTGTGGCCATTCCCCACTCGGCGCAGCCGCCCCAGCCCTTCTCGCCCTTCCGGTGAAACCCCCACCGCCCACGCCGCGCCACCCTTCGCATAGTGAGGAGTGCGTAGAGCGCAGGGAGGAGTTCAGGCCGGGGACGCCCCAGACCCCGTTACGACCAGCTTTTGTGCTTCTTGTGGCCATTCCCCGCTCGGCGAAGCCGCCTCAGCCCTTCTCGCCCTTCCGGTGAAACCCCCACCGCCCACGCCGCGCCACCCTTCGCATAGTGAGGAGTGAGAAGAGCGTAGAGCGTAGTTCAGGCCGGGGACGCCCCAGACCCCGTTTTTTGGACAGGATTCCATCCACCAAGGCAATCTTGTCAAAAAAAGCAGGCTTTTTTAGTGAGGAGTGAGAAGAGCATCGAGCGTAGTTCAGGCCGGGGACGCCCCAGACCCCGTTACGACCAGTTTTTTGTGGCCATTCCCCACTCGGCGCAGCCGCCTGCGCCAGAGTGGACGCGGCGTCCCCGCCGCGTTTTTTTTAGACAGGATTTGCAGGATTCCATCCACCAAGGCAATCTTGTCAAAAAAAGCAGGCTTTTTTAGTGAGGAGTGCGTAGAGCGCAGGGAGGAGTTCAGGCCGGGGACGCCCCAGACCCCGTTACGACCAGCTTCTTGTGTTGGTAATGTGGGTGGCGATCTGACAGGAACCGTGTATACGGGGCTTTGAAGACTGCCGCACGTTGAGGTATGATGTGAAACAGCAGGTGGCATGGTAACCACTTGCTGTCCGCATGG
>JBMNOD010000040.1:0-28103 GCA_050942875.1 Kiritimatiellia bacterium | reverse complement strand
TTCGGTCTCATGGGACGCATGTTCCATCAAGACGGTCTTGATAAGGCAAGCGGAAAATTATCGCCGTTTTTCCGCTTCATTCCAGCACTTCGGAAAACCTCGCAAAAAAATCTCCCGCAAAACAGGGTGACAGGACACGGAGGTCCTGCCCCACGATAGGGATGGGCGGTGAAGGGGATGGGCGGGCGAGTGGACGAAGGCTGCAAACGCGGCGGGGACGCCGCGTCCACTGCGTTGCGCCAAATCAATGATCCGGCTGAACCAACCAACTAGCCGCCAGCCGCTGAAATCGACAAAGCGACAAAGTCATTGATTTCGCTGGCGGGGGCGGCTAGATCAAGCGGCTTTTGTCGGTGTTGGCGTCGGGATCCCAGAAGCGGGGCGGGGTATCGCTGGCGGAGAGATGCTGGATCGGCTTGGAGGTGATCTGCTTGCCTTTGGCGCGGACGCCCTTGACGGCGACTTCCTCTTCGGGGCTGAAGACCTTTTGGAGGATGCGCTGGCCCTTGGCGGGCTTGTACTTGATCCAGACGAGCTTGGGGACGCCTTCGACGAAGAGGCGAAGCGTGCCGGGCTCGGGAAGGAGCGCGTAGTCGCGGTTCATGATCGCGCCGCCGAAGGTGAAGCGCTTGAGGCACGTGAAGGGGTACTCCGACTCCGTGTAGATCGCGGTGTAGAGACGGTCGCGGTCGTAAAGCGCGGCGTAGAGGAGGTCCTTGTCCACGAAAAGCTTGTCTTCCGGGGCGGGGACGAGCCGGTAGCGGCCGTCGGGCCAGACGAGGATGAGCTTGTCGAGCGGGGAGCAGTTGAAGAGGGCTTCGCCGGTCTTGACGGCGCCGCCGAGGAAGCCGGTTTCGCGGTCGTACTGGATCGAGAGCTGGGTGGCGGTGATCTTGCGGACGTCGATCGCGCGGAAGGTCGTGATCTCGGTCATGCGCGGGAAGCGCTCGACGGTCTTCTTGACGCGCTTGCGGCGGGCGGGCCTGGCCTTCGCGGCGTCGGCGGCCTTGCGCTTGCGGGGCTTGGCGGGCGCCTCGGGTTCGGCGGGATCCTCCTCGACTTCGACTTCCATCGTCCTGTACTTGCGGATGAGCTCCTTGAGGTAGCGCACGGCGTAGGGCTTGAGCGAGGCGAGGTTTTTCCGCACCTCGGCCATTTCGGCCATGATCGCCTCGAGCTCTTCGCGGTTGCGGTTGCGGTCGTAGAGCGAAATGCGGCGGATGCGGACCTGGAGGAGCATCTCGACGTCCTCGTCCGTGATCTCGCGGTAGAGGCGTTCGCGGAACGGCTCGAAGCCCTTGCGGATTTCGGACTGGATCTGCTCGTAGGAGGTGCATTTCTCGATGCGCTTGTAGATGTGCTCTTCGATGAAGATCTGGACGAGCGTCTTTTCGTGGCGGGCGTCTTCGAGTTCGCCGAGGCGGATGCGCAGCTCGCGCTCGAGGAGGTCGAGGAGCTGGCGGACGTTGGCGCGGAGGATTTCGGAGACGGTGCGCTCGCAGGGGCGGTTGTCCTCGATGACGACCATGTGGGTGGTGACCTTGCACTCGCACTTGGTGAAGGCGTAGAGGCCGGCGATCGCCTTGTCCACGTCGGCGCCGGCGGTCAGGGTGATGACGATGTCCACCTTGTCGGCCGTGGCGTCCTGGATGGACTTGACGGGGACCTTCTTGCGGCGGGCGGCGTCTTCGATGGAGGCGATGACCGATTCGGTCGTCTGGCCGAAGGGGATTTCGGTGATGGCGACGACGGCGCCGCCCCGCTTTTCGATGCGGGCGCGCGTGGTGATGCGCCCGTTGCCGTCGTCGTACTCCGAGACGTCGAGCAGGCCGCCGGTCTGGAAGTCGGGCAGCACCTGGAACGGCTTGTTCTGGATGATGGCGATTTCGGCCTCGAGCAGCTCGATGAAGTTGTGCGGCAGGATGAGCGTGGTGAGGCCGACGGCGATGCCTTCGGCGCCGAGCATGAGCAGGAGCGGGAGCTTGGAGGGGAGGAGGAGGGGCTCCTGGTTGCGCCCGTCGTAGCTGGGGATGAACCCGGTGGTCTTCTTGTTGAAGATTTCGTCGCGCGCGAGCGGGGTGAGCCGGCATTCGATGTAGCGCGGCGCGGCGGCGCCGTCGCCGGTGTAGATGTTGCCGAAGTTGCCCTGGCCTTCGACGAGGTAGCGCTTGTTGGCGAGGTTGACGAGCGCTTCGCCGATGGAGGCGTCGCCGTGCGGGTGGTACTGCATCGTGTGGCCGATGATGTTGGCCACTTTGATGAAGCGCCCGTCGTCCTTTTCGTGAAGGGAGTGGAGGATGCGCCGCTGGACGGGCTTGAGGCCGTCTTCGACGGTGGGGATGGCGCGGTTGCAGATGGTGTAGGAGGCGAACTGGAGGAAGTTGTCGTCCATGACCCTGGCGAGCGGGCCGCCGGCGGCGGGCGCGAACTCGGTGGACGCCGTCGGCTCGTCGCCGGTGTCGTCGTCGTCCTCGTTTCGCTTGGCGGCGCCGCCGTCGCCGTTGGCGTCGTCGAAGGCGTCGCGCGGCTTCCTGGGCGGGGCGGGCGGCGTTCCTTCGGTTTGGGTGGGTGGAGTGGTTGCGTCCTCCGGTGCGTCGCCGGTGCTGGGTTTGGCCGCCGCGGGCATCGCCGCGGCGGTGGGCTTGCCGTCCTCGTCGAAGAGGAAGAGCTCCTGGGTCATGCGCCTGGGCGGGGGCGTGACGGACTTGCGCCTGCGGCTCATGAAATCGCCTCCATGTCGATGACGAGGTTGTCCATGATGTAGGCGCGGCGTTCGGCGGTGTTGCTGCCCATGTAGAACTGGATGGTGTCGTGGAGGTGGACGTCGCGCGAGGCGTCGACGGGCGTGAGGCGCATGTTCTCGCCGATGAAGTCCTTGAATTCATCGGTGTTGACTTCGCCGAGGCCCTTGAAGCGGGTGATCTCGGGGTTGCCGCCGCATTTGGCGATGGCGTCGAGGCGTTCGGCCTCGGTGTAGCAGTAGTGCGTCTGGGCCTTCTTGCCGGCGGTGCGCACGCGGAAGAGGGGCGTTTCGAGGATGTAGAGGTGGCCTTTCCTGACGAGCGGCTCGAAGAAGCGCATGAAGTAGGTGATCATCAAGTTGCGGATGTGGAGGCCGTCGACGTCGGCGTCCGTCGCGAGGATGACCTTCTGGTAGCGGAGCCCTTCGATGCCGTCGGCGATGTTGAGGGCGCACATGAGGTTGTAGAGCTCCTCGTTCTTGTAGATGGCGTCGCGCTTCAGGTCGCAGGTGTTGAGCGGCTTGCCGCGCAGGGAGAAGACGGCCTGGGTGTCGGGCTGGCGCGCCTGGGTGAGCGTGCCGGCGGCGGAGAGGCCTTCGCAGATGAAGATCATCGTGTCGAGCCCCTTGCCCTTGGCGGCGTCGAGGTGGGTCTTGGAGTCCTTGAGCTGGCGGATGCGGATGGAGACGGCCTTGGAGCGTTCGCGCGCCGTCTTCTTGATGCTGTTGAGCTGGCGGCGCAGGTCGCGCGTCTCCTCGATCTTCTGGACGAGCTTTTCGGCGGTGGCCGGGTTGCGGTTGAGCAGCTCGAAGACGGCCTGCCGGACGGCGGCGACGAGGTCGGAGCGGATTTCCGTGTTGCCGAGCTTGTTCTTCGTCTGCGACTCGAAGATGGGGTCCTTGAGCTTGATGGCGATGGCGCCGACGAGGCCTTCGCGCACGTCGTCGCCGTCGAACTTCGTCTTGGGCGAATATTCGTTGACGGCCTTCAGGACGCCCTCGCGGAACGCGGAGAGGTGGGTGCCGCCGTCGTTGGTGTACTGGCCGTTGACGAACGAGAAGTATTCCTCGGTGAAGCGGTTGGTGTGGGTGAAGGCGAATTCGAGCGTCTTTTCGCGGAAGTGGAGCGGCTGGTAGAGCTTTTCGAACTGGACTTCGTCGTTGAGCAGGTCGAGCAGGCCGTCCCCGGAGCGGAAGGCGACGCCGTTGTAGATGATGGAGAGGCCGGCGTTGAGGTAGGCGTAGAGGCGGATGCGCCGTTCGACGTGCTCCTGGAGGAATTCGTAGCCGCCGAAGATTTCCGTGTCGGGCTCGAAGACGACCCGCGTGCCGTTGCGCTCGTCCGTCGCGCCGGCCGTTTCCTCGACGAGCACGCCGCGTTCGAAGCGCACTTCGGCGAACTGCCCGTCGCGGACGGCGCGCGCCTTGAAGCGCGAGGAGAGGGCGTTGACGGCCTTCGTGCCGACGCCGTTCATGCCGACGGAGTACTGGAAGACGTCGTCGTTGAACTTGCCGCCGGTGTTCATGTCGGAGACGCAGGCCTTGAGCTTGCCGAGCGGGATGCCGCGGCCGTAGTCGCGGCAGGCGACGATGTTTTCCTTGAGCGTGATTTCGATGCGCCTGCCGAAGCCGGAGATGAATTCGTCGATGGCGTTGTCGACGACCTCCTTGAGGAGGACGTAGATGCCGTCGTTGTAGTCGTCGCCGTTGCCGAGGCGGCCGATGTACATGCCGGTTCTGAGGCGGATGTGTTCGAGCGAGGACAGTTGCTTGATCGAGTCCTCGTCGTAGACGCCTTTTCGGCTGGTGGTTTTCCTGGGTTCTGCCATGGTCAATTGCGTTGGGGGGAAGGGGGAAGGAGTTGGATGCCGCGCCGCCCATGCGACCGCCCGAAAACGGGAGGCGCCGCCGCATGGCCGTGGCACCGATGCAAGAAACGAATTAAGAGTCAGTGTACCATAAATCCGGGGTGAAGAAAAGCGGCGCAAATCGGGCGATCGCTTTCAGCGACTTGCCCGATTTGCGGAGAGGAGGGAGAAGAGGTGATGAGGGGTGTTGGCTGGGGACGCCCCAGACTCCGGAATGTCTTGGGTGGGCTCACGGTGCCCACCCACGGGAGAGGTGGCGAGGGTTTTTGCGGGTTGCGGGGCTTGCGGGCAAGAATCTGCCCACAGGAAGAAGGTGAAAGCGAAGGCGAAAACCATAATCTTGTTTTCGAAATCATGGTAGAGCGGTCGAATCTCCGTGCGCGAACGCCCCTTCGCCGGAAGTATGGCGAATGCCTGGCCGCCAGCCGCTGATGCTTATTTACAATCGGCCCAGGGGATGTCGAGGGGCTGGCCTTGGGTGGCGGATTGCTGGGTGGTTTCGAGAAGCTGGTCGACGCGGTAGCCGACGTAGCGGTCGAAGTCGCCTTGTTCGCCCTTGGCGATTTGTCCCTGGAAATGGCGTTCCGCCATTTCGAACGGGCAGACGATGTCCGTGGAATAGTCAGTCCAGCTTCCGTCGGCGGCGTCGTGGAAGCGCAGCAGCGGCGGATGGCGCTCCGGTTCGTTCCAGACCGGCGTCTTCAGGACGAGGCGTCCGCCGACGCCGCTGATTTCGAAGCCTTCGTCCCAGCCGTCGCGCTGGCAGCCGACCCGGTTGAGGGGGTGCCAGTTGCCTTCGAAGTGGCCGATGCCGCCGTCTTCGAAGTCGAAGAGCGCATGGGTCATGATGTCGACATCGGATTCCGGACGATGGAATTGGCGGGCATAGACGCGTTGGGGCTTGCCGACGAGGAAGAGGAGCAGGTCGAAGATGTGGCTGCCGCCGCAGACGAGGATTCCGCCGCCGGAGAGCTTCATGATGGACGAGACGCCGTCGGCTCCGCGTCCCCACGGCGCCCCGATGGTGGCGCCGGTGTGCAGATTGGCTCCGCTGACGCCCTGATAGGTGCGGCAGTAGACGCTGGTGACGTGGCCGAGGCGGGGCATGAGCGATTTCGCCTTTTGGACGGCGGGGAAGAAGCGCTTCATGTAGCTGGTGAAGAGCAGCAGGTTGCGTTCTTCGGCCAGCCGGGCCAGCGCCAGCGAATCGCCCGCCGAAAGCGCGAGCGTCTTTTCGCTGACGACATGCTTCCCGGCTTCGAGCGCGGCGCGGGCGATCGGCGCATGGAGGGCGGACGGCACGAGAATGGTCACGGCATCGACGTCGGGACTGTTGACGACGTCCTGCCAGTCGTTCACGGTGGCGGCGTTGAATGGCGCAGCGGCCGCGCGCGCGGCCGCTGCGTTCGTGTCCGCCACGATGCGGACGTCGGCGCCCATTTTCTGGTATGCCTTGAAATGGAATCGCGAGATGTAGCCGGCGCCGATGACGCCTAGACGGGTTTTCATGATAAACACTCCAATTTGAATTATTCGCCCGAACGGGAAACGATGATTTTGATTGCGTTCGCCTTGTCGTCGCGGGCGGTGGCGAGGGCGTCCGCGATGCGGTCGAGCGGGAAGGTGTGCGAGATGAGCGCTTCGCCTGGGATGGCGCCGGCGGCGAGCAGGCGGAGCACGGCCGGGAAGTACATCGCCGGCGAGGCGAAGCTGGCGCGGAGCTGGAGCTTGCGGAAGTGGAAGTCGTTGGCGTCGAAGGCGATGGTCGGATCGCTCGTTCCGATGCCGATGTAGGTGAGGATGCCGCCGTAGGCCAGATAGGCGAGGGCGGGCGCGATCGCTTCGGTCGGCGCCGTCATCAGCACGCGGTCGAACCGCTTTGCGAGTGCGGCGAGAGCGGGCGCGTCGTCGGAGAACCGGATCGAGGCGCCGAGGTCGCGCGCCAGCGCGAGGCGGGCCTTGGCATGGCGGGGGCCGATGCAGACGACGTCGGACGCGCCCCGGCGGAACGCCAGCGCGATGGCGACCAGCGCGATGGGGCCGGGGCCGACGACGCAGACGCGGTCGCCGAGGCGGATGTCGGCCGTGGCGACCATGTCGTAGGCGACGCCGGCCGGCTCCGTCAGGCTGGCGACTTCGGGCGCGAGCCCGGCGTAGGGGACGCAGGCGCAGGTCGGCACGTCGATGATCGTGCTGAAGCCGAGCGCGGGCTCCCCCCAGATGCTGGGCGCTCCGCTCCTGCAGAGGTCGGGATGGGCGTCGCGACAGACATCGCACCAGCCGCAGGCGCTGGCGGATTCGACGACGACCGTCGTTCCGGCAGGCAGGCGCTTGGCGTCGACGTTTTCACCGAGGTCGATGATCGTGCCGGCGATTTCGTGGCCGAAGGGTTGCCAGTCCTTGGCGGTGATTGCCGACGTGACATCGGTTCCGCAGAGTCCGCAGGCATCGACACGAAGCCGCACCCAGCCTGCCCGCGGTTGCGCGGGCAGGCTGATGGTGCGAAGCTTGGTTTGCCAGGGGCTTTTGAGATAGGCGGTCGTGCTGGTCATGGTTTTGTGCTTTAGATGTGTTGTTAGCGGACGACGATGGTTGTGACGGGGTTGAGCCGTTCGGCCCAGAGCTGGGTGCCGTCGGCTTCGAGCGTGACCAGCACGCCTTCGGTGGCGCTGACGAACGTCGGTTCGATGGAGGCGGCGTCGAGGATCTTCCACTTGCCGAATCCTGTGCCGTTGACGGCGACGGGAACCGTGCAAGCACCGGTGACGTCGCCTGCGACGCTCAGGGCGCTCTGGCCGTTTTCGCCGGCGGTCACCTCCATCGTCGCGCCGTCGGCGAAGACGACGTTCCCTTGCGAGACGGTCATGGTGCCGAGGCCGTCCGCGCCGCCCGGCGCCAGCGTGGCGCCGTTGTTGACGGTGATGGCGGAGCCGGTGCGTCCGAAGGCGCCGGCGCCTTTGAGGGAGGCGTCCGTGTTGACGGTGACTGCCGATCTCGTGAAGGAGCCGTCGACGATCAACGTGCCTCCATCCACGGTCGTTGCGCCATTGTGCGTGCACTCGCCGCCGAAGCGCTGCGTGCCCGCGCCGATTTTCGTTAGATGGAAGTTGCCGTTTGAACGATTCAAGCGCCCCGTGTAATCGCCGTTGGCGTCGTTGTCGCCCACCGTGAGCGTGATGTTGTAGCTGTTTGAGAGATAGATGTACCCGGCGCCATTCAGGCCGTTGATCGTTTGCGAGGCGCTTGTGTGCCCAAATTGGAAGTAGCCATGCACGTGGAGATCGCCGAGGCGGCTGCCGCCCGGGAAGAAATTTCCGGTGTTGACCGAGACTCGTCCGTGGATGTGGGTGTCGCCTTGGTAGGTGTTGTCGCGGCTGCTCAGCGTGATGCCCGTGCCTGTGCTGTAGGTGCTGTTCCCCGTGCTGTAGTTTGCGAGCGTCAGTCCGCCCGTGCCCGCCACGGAACCTTGCAGGACCTGTTGTTTGCCTGCTCGATCCACAATGTACCCGCGGCGGTTGCCGAAATCGAGGTTCGCATTGAGGTATCCCGTTGAATTGGCGTCGAAGAAGATCGCGCCGGAGGCGACGTGCAGGACGCCGTTGGTGACATGCAAACGGAACGTGGCGCCATAGGTGGACTCAATGGCGTTGACCACGTTCACGGCGTTTGTGAATTCGATTGTCGTGCCGGCATTGATCAGGAGGTTTTCGCCGGGCGTTGCGACCGAGCCAACATAGCCGTTCGCGTAGGAGTTGAATTCCGTGGTGCGGTCGAGCAGGCGCAGGCCGAGCGTTGGGTGGTAGGTCATGAGCCTGCCGTTTGAACGCGCCCACGGGATGACGGGGCAGGTGGTGGTGCCGTCCGTGCCCGTGCCAATGGCCTCCGCGCCCTCGTTGATGGTGATGTTGCATCCGGAGGTGAAGTCCGAGGTGCCGATGGAGGCGTTGTTGGCCGTGACGTTCAAAATCCCCTCGCCGTCGCGCTCGACGCGCTGGATGTTGAGGTGGATGTTTTTGCTGTTGTTGCCGATGTAGAGCTGCGGCGTGCCGCCCATGTCGGGGCTGGGCGCCAGCGTCAGGGTGCCGCCGATCGTCTCGGTGGCGTCCACGCTCTTCCGGGCGTAGACGTTCAGCGTCGAGGCTTCAAGACGGACATTGCCCACGCGCGTTGTGCCGGGATCCGACTCCGTTTCGCGCGTGAAGTTCAAGGCGGCGCCACGTTTGACGAGCACGTCGGAGGCGGCAAGGGCGCCTTCGGAGCCCGAGAGGGTGAGGCTCTGGCTTTCGACGGTGGTGTCCCCGGTGAAGTCCTGCGGGGCGATGATTCGGGGCGATCCTGCGTCCGAGCCCGGGGCGCAGACAACCAGGCTGTTGGCGCCGGTCAGCGTGTTGGGCTCCGCCAAGGTCAGGTTGGCGCCGCCGCCGCCCAGGCGGTAGACGCCATTGAAGGGGGTCAACGTGCCGGTGTAGGCCGAGGCGGTCGAGGCGCCCAGCATGAGGTTGTCGTAGCCGCTGGCGCTGAAGTCGATGCTCTCGCTGCTGTCGCCGCTCAAAGCCAGCGTGCCGGACGACGTCTGGTCGATCTTGCCGCTGTCCAGCAAGCCCTGGATCGTCGGGTATGCGCTGCCGGGGTTGATCGCCCCGGCGACATTGACGAAAATCGATCCCGTCTCGGGGATTGCGCCGCCGCCGAATTCAAGGCTGCCGGCGTTGACGACCGTGCCGCCGGAATAGGTGTTGGTGCCATTGAGAACCAGTTTGCCGGTTCCTTCCTTGGTGAGGGAATGCGAGTCGCCGCCGATCGCGCCGCCGACGGTGAGCGTCCGACTGGCCACATTGATGGTTCGGTTCCCGGCAAGGGTGACGTCGCCGGTGCCGAGATCAAGGTTTTGCGATCCGGAAAAAGCGAAGTCCTGATTCCAGTTTTGCGGGTTGTTCTGCGTGTTCACGAGATTGCCCACGGTCGAATCGATCTGCACGGCGGTCGAGCCGGTCGTGTCGCCGATGTCGAAGGCGCCGGTGCCGAGCGCCGAGGCGTTGCCGAGCTTGAGCGTGCCTTCCTTCAGGATCACGCCGTCCTCGAAGGTGTTTGCGCCGCTCAAGGTGACTGCGCCTTCGCCTGTGATCGAGACGCCTCCGTTGGCGATGTCGTTGGCGATGACGAGGTTTTGGCCAGAGGTGGCGCTGAAGTTGCGCGTGGCGCCGCCGAGATCGACGTCGAGGCCGTTGTCGGCCGTTGTGCTGCCGATGGTGATGGTTCGTGATTTGGCAACGGGCGCCGCGCTGATGTCGCCGTTGAGTGCGAGCGTGCGGTTTGTCGAGCCATCGGACTGCAGGGTGAGGTTGTAGCCGCCGGCGTAGTTGAAGGCCAACGACGGGATGGCGGCATCGCAGTCGAACTCGACGGTTTGCGCTTTGGTCAGCGTCAGGGTGGAGTCCCAGACGCCGTTGACGTCGCCGTCCACCCAGTTCGCCGTGTTGGTGTAGTTGTAGGGGCCGGCGCCGGTCTGGTTCCAGCCGGTGTCCTGTGCGAGAAGCAGGGTCGGCATGGCCCATGCGATGAGGAAGAAGATCCAACGGCCTTGTTTTTTACGAATGTGTTTTTTCATGTCGATGCTCCTGAGTTGCGGGTTGTCGGTCGAGGGGGGGTCAGCGCATTTTCTTCATTTCGAACGGCTTGCCGTTCAATGCGTCTTTGGCGAATTCGCCCCAGAACGGGGTGGGGGTGTAGCTCCAGTCGAGAATCATGCGGGGGGCCGCCTTGGGGTGGAAGCACCAGCCCGTCCAGTTGATGCGGTGTTTCTGGATGAAGCCGAGCATGTCCGGCACGAAGGTGTAGGGGTCCTCCTGGTCGGCGTCGGGGATGAAGCCCATCTTCTGGGTGTCCGCGCCGACTTCGCCGAGGAAGATCGGATGCTTTTCGGCGACCGGGAGGACGCGCGCCCAGCCGGGATGCCAGTGGTACGTGTGCCACGAGTACATGATGCCGTTGCCGGTCTTGTCCTCGAGCGCGTAGCCGTCGACGATGCCGGTGAGGTCGTTGCACCAGAAGACGCCGCCGGCGACGATGACGTTCTTCGCGCCCGTCGAGCGGACGGCGTCGACGAGGCCTTGCATGCCGACGGATTCGAAGCCCTGGTTCTTGCGCTTCTCCTCGTCGGAGAGGAAGGCCGATTCATCGTCGTCGGTTTTCTTGCCGACGAAGCCGCCGTCGCGCCAGACGTCCCACGAGATGCCGTGGGGTTCGTTGAAGACGTCGAAGAGCACGGCGGGGTGGTCCTTGTAGCGCGTGGCGGCGTCCTTCCAGAAGTCGGCGTGCTCCTGCTTCGGGGCCCGGAAGCGATGGAGGTCGAGCACGAGGTAGGCGCCGCGGTTGGCCGTCAGCGTGATGATCTGGTCGATGGTTTCGCGGTAGGCCTTCCCGCCGTCGTTCTGGTAGGGGCTCCGCCCGTGCCAGAACTCCTCCTTCATGGGCAGGCGGATGCAATTCGCGTTCCAGTCGTCGATGGCGACGACGACCGACTTGACGACCTGCTTGTCGTGCGGCAGGGTCTCCAGGCCGCCGGCGTTGACGCCTTGCAGCCAGACCTCGTTGCCCGCGGGGTCGCGGAGGCGGTTGCCGACGACCTTGAGCATCGGCGGCCACTTGGCCTTGTCGGGCTCCTCGGGCGGGACATGGCGGGCGGCCTCGATCTTCTTCCGTTCTTCGCGGGCGGCGAGGATGGGGGCCGGATCGGTGGGCGCGAGCCTGAGGTCGTCGATGTCGAACGTTCCGGCCTTGACTTGGAAGAGCGTTGGCATGACGACGAGCGTGACGGCTTCTTCGGGGACGAGGAAGCGCGTGCTTTTGTCGACCCAGCCCTTGGTGTTGCGCTGGGTGTAGGAGGGGCCGGGCTTTCCGGAGAGCTTGTTGCCGGAGGCGTCAAGAAACTCGAAGAGGAAGCGGGCGTCGAACCAGGGCTTTTCGCCTGTCTTGAGGTCGCTCACGCGCTGGCGCCATGACAGCTCAAGGGCTTCGGCGTCGGCGGGGATGTCGTAGGTGCGATAGACCATGACCATCTTGCCGGGTTCGGTGGAGACGAGGCGCAGGAAGCGGTTGCCGTCCTCCTCGCCCCAGATCGTCGTGGGCGACGTCCTGCCCCAGCCGGCGGCGAAGGAGCCGTCCTTGTTGGGCTTCTCGAAGTCGCCGTTGGGGATGAGCGAGCCGCTTTGCTTCAGCGTTTCGCCCGCCTTGGCGCGGCGCCGGGCGATTCCCTCGGCCGCCTTCTGTGCGCGGGCGGCGGCCTCGGCTTCCGCCTTGGCCTTCAACGGAGCGGGATCGACGGCGCGCACGACGATGTCGTCGAGGTCCCAGGTGCCGGATTCGACGTTGAAGAGCGTGGGCATGAACTTGAGGATTCGCGCGTTTTCGGGGACGGGGAAGGCGACGCTCTTCTCGACCCAGCCGTCGGTGTCCTTGCGGGAGCAGGGGACTTTGGGGTTGGGCGAGACTTTTTGGCGGCTTGCGTCCATGAACTCCATCATGATCCGCGCGTCGAACCACACTTGCCTGCCGAGCTTCAGCCCGGCGATGCGCTGGCGGAAGGCGACTTCGATCGCCTCGACGCCGGCGGGGATGTTGATTTCGCGGTAGAGCATGACCATGGCGCCGGGCTCGGTGCTGCGCAGGCGGATGAAATGGTTGCCGTCCTCCTGTTCCCACGAGCCGCCGGCTTTCAGCTTCGGCCAGCCATCGGGCCACTGGTCGCCGTCGGCATCGGTTTCGAGATTGCTGTTGTCAACGAGCATCTTGTCGACCACCTGCGCCGGGGCGGACGGAGCGACGAGAAGAGGCAGCAACAGGAACAGTGAGATGATTTTTTTCATGGTTGTTATTTTTAGATGTGCGAGTTTATTGGATGTGCGAGTTTATTTCACGAGAATGAGCGTGCCGAGCTTCTTCGACAGCCAGAGTTCGGTGCGGTTGTTGCGGGGGTAGAGCTTCCAGAGGGGGTTGGTGGAGACGAAGTCGGCGTCGAGCGACGTTGCCGTCATGACGAGCCATTCGCCGTCGTTGTCCGGGAGCGTTTCGGGGACGAGGGCGGTGGCCGTGCCGGACACGACGTCCGTGACGGCGAGGACGTCGGCTGTGTTTTCATCAAGCACGTTGATGCGGAAGGCGGAGCCTTGGGCGAAGTCCACCGTGTTGCTGATGGATCCCGTGCCTGACAGCACGGCGCCGTCTTCGATTGTGGTTGGGGTCGTCAGGCTGCCGGTGACCCGCAGTTCGCCGTTGCTCACGATGGTGCTGCCGCCGGGGCTGACGTGTGCGGCAAGTTCGAGCGTTCCCGCGCCCTTCTTGACGAGGGCTCCGGCGTTGGCGCCGTCGTCAACGACGTCGAGCATGACGCGCAGGTCGACGGGGGCCGGGCCGTCGCCGATGTCGAAGGTCTGCGTGCCGTTGAACTCCATGCGCGCGTTGACGACGCCGGCCTCGGCGGCGATGACGGCGGCGTTCGTGTTGGCGTCGTTGCCGACGAAGACGATGGCCGGGGCGGCGGTCCGGAAGACGATGCGCGGAGGAATTCTGTCGGCGTTGTTTTGCGGCCCCAGGGCAATCGGCGTCCATTCGGTGTTGACGCTGGAGTTGGTGATCGTGATCGTCCCGTTGTTCATGATGATCGTCGGGCGGTAGCCGCTGTCGGCGTTGGCCAGGTTGATGCAGGCGGTTCCCGAGAGGAAGATGTCGCCGCCGACGTAGACCGAGTGGCCGCGCGTCACCGTCCAGGTTCCGCCGGAAAGGCAGGCGTTGGTGAGCGTGGTGCTGCCCGAGGAGGTGCCGCTCGCGCCGGAGGTCAGGGTTCCGCCGGTCATGACGAGGTTGTTGAACGTCTCGTGGGCGCCCGATCCGGAGTTGGTGGCGCCTCCCTTCTGGGAGAGGGTGCCGCCGTGGATTTCAATGTCGGCGCTGTCGGCGATGCGGTTGCCGTGGTTCTGCACGGATCCGCCGTACAGGATCAGCTTGGTCGGGATGATGGCGTCGTTGCCGGATCCGGTGATGCGGAACCAGCCGCTGTTGATGATGACGGGGCCGGTGAATTGCGTCGGGGCGGGCCATTGGAGGTAGGCGGAGCCGTGTCCGGCAAACATGATGCCGTTGCCGCCGTCGTTGACGGGGGAGGCGTTGAAGCTGAGGGCGGGGCCGCCGCCGTTGCTCATGCCGTCGGTGCGCGCGTTGAGAATGAAGCCCTGCCTTGCATTGAAGTCGATCGGGAGGTTGATGTTCGTGATGTCCGTCGCGTCGTCGTCTTTGCTGCCGATGCCGCTTTCCCGTGCGAAGAGGATGCCGGTGTTGAGCCGCAGCACGGCGCCTTCGTCGCCCGAAAGCACGATGCCGGCGTTGCCGTGCGGTCCGGTCACGTCGAACGAAAGCGTGTTGACGGCGGTGAGGGGGGCGGTCAGATGGTTGGTGAGGATCGTCGAGCCGACGATGACATTCGTCGTGACGACCTCGACATCCTCGACCAGGTTGGTGATGATTTCGAGGCTGTCCGCGATGCCGCCGACATTGGCGAGCCGGACGTTGTTGCCGGCGTCCTCGCCGTCCACGAGGGCGCTCGTGTATTCCGTGTCGAAATCGAGAAGTCGGACGCCATGGGTTTCGTCGTAGGTCACGAGGCCGACACCATACTCGGAGTTGTCATGGTTGGCCGTGGCGCCGCGCAGCACGCCGATCGTCGTCGGCCCCGTGGCGCCTGCCGTGCGTTCGAGGGCGGGCGCCGTGCCGAAGAGGATGTTGACGGCGTTGGTCATGGTTTCCGAAGGGAAGAGGCCGAGCTGGTTTCCGGTGAAGAGGATGTTGCCGGCATTCGTTGCGCACTCGAGGCGTTCCGACCAGAAGGTCGTGTGGTACTGTCCTTGCTGGTAGATCGAGATTCGCGACTGGCCTCCCCGGCCCAAGGCGAGCTGGTTCTGGTTGGTGATGACGATGTCCCCCTTTGAGGAACTGGAGATTCCCGCCGGTCGGCCGTCGCGGAGCGTGATGCTCTTGCTCAAGGTTGTGCCGGCTCCCGCCACAACGTCCTTGTCAACGCTGAAAGCCGCCGAATCTTGAACGACCAAGTCCACGTCGGGGGCGTGGCTTCCGGTGTTGGAGAGTTTGAACGTGCCTCGGGTGGCGACAATCGCTCCCGGTCCCGTGACAAAGGTCTTGAACTGCTTGGTGCCGCCGCCCGCGAGCGTGAGCGTGTGTCCGTCGAGGTCCAGCCCGCCTTGGGGGATGAAGGTGTTGGCGGAGATTGTCCAGGCTTGATCGGCGTCCAGGGCAAGGCCGTTGCGGAGCGTGATCGTTCGATTCGGCGCGGTGACGATGCCTTCGGAGCCGAGCGTCAGCAGGTTGCCGGCGTTGAACGTCACGTTGCCGCCGGGGTCGGCGGGGATCGCCAGGCCGAGCCATGCGAGGTCCGCGCCCAGCGTGTAGGTGAGCGTGCCGAGCGCGGCGTCCCATGTGGCGATGTCGCTTTCGCCGGGCGCGACGCCGCCGACCCAGCTTGTGCCGAGGTTGAGGTCGTCGGCGTTGTCGGCTTTCGCGATGACGTCCGCCCGGGAGGGCGGGGCGACGGCGAGCAGGGCGCCGAGGCAGAGTCCGAGTCGAAGGATGTCCAGATGTCTTTTCATGGTTGTCACCGTGTTTGGGGTTTGGGGTTGCATGCGAGAGGATGTGAATGTGCGCCCGCGACGGCTGCTCGATCAATCATGGGGGTTGATGGGAGGTTGTTGGAAGCGCGCGCCGCGCAATGCGGCGCGGACGAAGGCGCCCCAGCAGGGGGAGGGCGTGTAGTTCCAGTCGGTGATGACGACGGGAGAGGCGCCGGGGTGGAAGCTCCAGGCCGTCCAGTGCAGGCGGTTCGCCTGGATGCAGGCCAGCATTTTCGGCGCCCAGACGTAGGGATCCCTGGCGGTGTGTTCAAAGGGCATTTTCTCGACTTGGCAGCCGACTTCCCCGACGAAGACGGGGTAATGCTTGGCGGCTTCGAGGACATGCCTCCCCCAGTCGCTCTTCCAGGGATAGATGTGGGACGAGTACATGATGCCGTTGCCGGTGGGATCCTTCAGCGCGAATCCCTCCAGGATGCCGGTGAGGGAGTACGCCCAGTCGAGTCCGCCGACGATGACGACGTTTCGGGCGCCGGTTTCGCGCACGACGTCCAGGAGCGCCTGCATGCCGATCGTTTCCGCGACATTTTTCGCCTCGGCGTTCTCGTCGATGACGCCCTCGCGTTTCCTTCCGGCGAGCTTGCCGCCGTCGCGCCACTCCTCCCAGGAGATGCCGTGGGGTTCGTTGAGGAGGTCGAACATCACGCCGGGGTGGTTCGCGTAGCGCGCGGCGGCGTCCTTCCAGAATGCGGCGTGCCTGGCGGTCGGCGCCTTGTACTCGTGGAGGTCGAGCACGACATAGCAGCCGTTCGAGGTGGCATGGTCCACGAGCTCGTCCACCAGGGCGCGATACGCCTCGCCGCCGTCTTCTTGTTTGTGGTGCTTGGTCCCCCCGCCGAACCAGAGGGTGGACTTGAGCGGGAGGCGGATGCAGTTGGCGCGCCAGTCCTGGATCGCCGCGACGAAGGATTCCTTGATGTGTTCGCCAAGCGGGGTCCATTCCAGGCTCGGAATGGCGAGGCCTTGGAGCCAGACCTCCTGGCCGGTTTGATCGACGAGGCGATTGCCTTTCACGTGGAGCATGGCGGATTCAGGCATGGCGATGGCGTCCTTTTTCGAGGTTTTGGGGCTTGCGTTGCGGCCAGGGCCATCCGATTCGGCTCCGGCCGGGAAGGCGAGGATCAGGAGGGCGGCGATGGAAGAGAAGAGGCGCGTGGTTTTCATGGCGGTGTTCGTGAATCATGTGTTCGTGGATCATACGGTGAGGGGCATTTCGCTTTTTCTGGCGTGGAACATGGCGGGGGACGTGGTGTGCGGCGCAGCCACGGAGTCGCGTGCGACGTAATCGACGGGGACGTGGACGTGTTCGGACGGTGCCGCGGGGTTGGCCATGCGTTCGACCAGCTTCTCCATGGCGATGCGGCCGATTTCGTCGAAGTCCTGCCGGATGGTGGAAAGCGGCGGGTCGAGCCACTCGGCGAGCGGATCGTCGTCGAAGCCCACGATGCTGACGTCGTCGGGGATGGACAGCCCCAGGCCGGTCAGGGTGCGGTAGGCGGCCCGGGCGACGGAATCGCAGCTGCAGAGCACGGCGGTCGGGGCGGCGTTGGAGGCCATCAGTTCGCGGACTTTTTCCTTGATGCACGGCTCCCAGTCGCCGAAGGGGTCGGTGATTTCGAGGCTGACGGTGTCGGCAAGATTCATGCCGCGGTCTGCAAGCGTCTTTTTGACGCCTTTGAGCCGGTCCGCCGTGGTGTCGGCGTGAAGGTCGCCAATGAAGGCGATGCGGCGGTGGCCGGCTTCGAGGACGGCGGTGGCGGCGAGCGCTCCGCCGCCGACGTTGTCGGAGCAGACGGAGGGGGCGTCGATTTCGCGGAGACGCTGATCGACGACGACAAAGGGGAAGCCGGCGGCGACGAGGTGGCTGAGCGCGTTGTGGAATTCGCGGCAGTGCAGCGACATGATCATGGCGCCGCGGACGCCGTTGCAGGGGAGGCGGCGGATGGCCGCCAGGTCGGCCGCCATGTCGCCATGGGCGTCGCAGAGGATCAGCTCGACGCCCTTGTCGTCGGCGACTTTCTTCGCGGCGCGCGCCATGTTGACGGCCGGCGTCCAGCAGAGGTTGCCGGCGAGGACCTTGACGGCGCGCGTCTGGTGCTCGGGGTTTCGGACGAAGATGCCGCGTCCGGGGAGTCGCTCGAGGATGCCTTCGTCGATGAGCGTCTGCACCGCGCGGCGCACGGTCATGCGCGCGAGGCCGTGGTTTTTGGACAGTTCGACCTCGGTTCCCAGAAACGATCCCGGGGCAATGTTCTGGGCGTCGATGGCCTTGCGCAGCTTGCCGGCCAGCGCCAGGTAGGGAGGTTTGGCGTCGTGGGATTTCCTTTCCTTATGCATGGTGCATACGCTACCACAGTGGGGGCGGTTTCGTCAACTGAATTTTAGACATGTCTAAGACAGGTGTTTTAGAAGTGGGAGGCGAGTGTCGTTTTCGTCGCTGTTTTCTGCCTCCGGCTCCTGCGTGGCAACACGTGTTGAGCTGGCTGGCAACAAAACACTGAAGTTGCGGCGCGGCGGCGGACATGGTATCATCGAGCGTGTTATCGAACCTTAATCCTCCAACAGGATGTTCAGAAGATGCCGATTTACCGATATGAATCCAAAAAACCGTCGGCGGGGTGCCCACGCTGCCGCGACGGTTTCGAAGTGGTGCAGTCCATCAAGGACGCAGCGCTGACGACGTGCCCCGCGTGCGGCGGCGCGATTGTCAAGACGCCTGTGGCCGCGGCCGTGGGCCGCTCCCAATCGAATTTCGACGATCGGGCGAAGTCGGCGGGCTTCTCCAAGCTGAAGCGCCTCGGCAAGGGCGAATACGAAAGGCAATACTAACCGAAAGGCAGAACATGAAGGGAATCGTGCTCGCCGGCGGCTCCGGCACCCGGCTCTATCCAATCACGCGCGCGGTGAGCAAGCAGCTCCTGCCGATCTACGACAAGCCGATGATCTACTATCCGATCTCGGTGCTCATGCTCGCCGGCATTCGCGAGATTTTGGTTATCAGCACACCTCATGACCTGCCGCTCTTCCGCGGGTTGCTGGGGGATGGCTCCGACTTCGGCGTCCGCTTCGAGTACGCCGAGCAGCCGAAGCCCGAAGGGCTCGCGCAGGCGTTTCTCATCGGCGCGGACTTCATCGCCGGCGAACCCGTGGCGCTGGTGCTGGGCGACAACATCTTCTTCGGACATGGCCTGAACAGGCTGCTGGCGAACGCCGTCGCCACGAAGGACGGCGCCTGCGTCTTCGGCTACCGCGTCAGCGACCCCGAGCGCTACGGCGTCGTGGAGTTCGACGAAAACCAGAATGTCGTCGGGCTTGAAGAAAAGCCGGCCAAGCCGAAGTCGTCCTTTGCCGTGCCCGGGCTCTACTTCTACGATTCCGATGTCGTGGAAGCCGCCCGCTCGCTGAAGCCCTCCGCCCGCGGCGAGCTTGAGATCACCGACTTGAACCTCGTTTACATGCGGCGCGGCAAGCTGAAGGTCGAGCTGATGGGCCGCGGCATCGCCTGGCTTGACACGGGGACGTACGGCTCGCTGCTCGAAGCCTCGAACTTCGTCGAGACGATCCAGAACCGCCAGGGGCTCAAGATCGCCTGTCTGGAAGAGATCGCCTATCGCAATGGCTTCATCTCCCGCGAAAAGCTGGTCGAGATCGGCAGCGCGATGAGCAAGAACGATTATGGTCGCTACCTGCTCCAGATGGCGAAGGAAGACGCCGAATGAGCTTCGAGACCTGTCTTTTGCCCGGCGTCGTCATTGCGCGTCCGCGTGTCTTCGCGGACGACCGCGGCTTCTTCAAGGAGATCAGCCGTCGCGACCAGTACGCGGCGAACGGGATCGACCGGGACTTCGTCCAGGTCAACATGTCGCATTCGCGTCGCGACGTGCTGCGCGGCCTCCACTACCAGCTCAAGTTCCCCCAGGCGAAGCTCGTCTCGGTGGCGCACGGGCGGATCTACGACGTGGTCGTCGATTGCCGCCGCCGTTCGCCGACGTTCGGCCAGTGGCTCGGCATCGAGCTTTCGGCCGAGGGCGGCGAGGAGCTGTTCGTGCCCGAGGGCTTTGCGCATGGCTTCCATGTGCTGAGCGAGACGGCGGCCGTGGTCTACCAGTGCAGCGACTACTACCACCCGGGCGACGAATTCGGCCTCAACTGGGCGTCGAAGCGCCTCGCGATCGACTGGGCGGTCGAGAACCCCGTGCTCTCCGCCAAGGACGCCGTGCTGCCGATGTTCGAGGATGTGCCCGCGTCCGATCTCCCCGCCTAGAGGCTCCGCATGAAGCCCTGGCAGAAGAACGTCCTCAAGCTGTCGTTTACGGCGCTGCTTCTGGCGCTGCTCTACCGCAAGGTGGATGTCGACGGCTTTTTGGAGACGTTGCGCGGCGCACGGCTCTGGCCGCTGGCGCTTTTCTTCGTGGTTTGCGTCGTCAACATGTGGCTGAGCTCGTCGCGCTGGAGGCTGCTGCTTCGCGCGGACGGGCTCGACATCCCGACCTCGAAGCTCTTCGTCAGCCACTGGATCGCCTCGTTCTTCAACTTCTTCATGCCGTCGAACATCGGCGGCGACGTGTACCGCATCGCGGACATCGCGAAGAAGAGCGGCAAGCCGGTCAACACGGTGGCCTCGGTCTTCGCGGACCGGCTGACGGGCTTCATCGCGATGTCGCTGCTGGGCTTCGTCTTCCCGCTGGTCGGGCTCCGTGAAGTGCCTCCCGAGCACCGCTGGAAGCTCGCGATTCCGCTCGTCGTGTTCCTCGGCTTCCTGGCGGCGGCCGCACTTGTCTGGCAGCAGGGCATCTTGCGCACGTGTGCGCACTTGTTGCCCGGGAAGCTGCGCACGAAGGTGGAGGACGTCCTGGCGCGCTTCCTGGAGTCCGTCCGGCAGTACGGGAAGGATCCGACGGTCCTGCCCAGGTGCCTGGGGCTTTCGCTGCTCTTCCAGTTCCTGGTGGTCGTGGCCGTGTTCTGCGTCGGCACCTCGCTTCGGCTGGGGATTCCGTTCTTCAGCTATTGCGTGTTCGTGCCGCTCGTGTGCCTGCTGGAATCGGTGCCGAGCACGATCAACGGCCTCGGCTTCCGCGACGCCGGCTACATCATGTTCTTCTCCGCCGTCGGGCTTCCCGATCCTGTCTCGACCGCGTCGGCGATGTCGCTCCTCTACATGACCCTGACGCTCCTCTACGCCTCCTGCGGCGGCCTGCTTTTCCTGCGGCGGAATTGGAAGTCGGGGACTTGAAATTTGAAACTGGAAACTTGAATTTGGGTTCTGGCCGCTGTATCGCATCCGTCTGATTTGTTTGATCTGACTGATCTTTTTTCAACAAACGACAATCCAGCAACCGGAGGTAGGCTTGTGGTTTTCCGTTCGAGACGCAATCTTGTCTTGTCCAGAAGCCATCCGGCGTCGCCGCCACAGCCAAGTTTCGAGTTTCCAATGTCCCGTCAGTCGATTTCCGGCGGCTTCCGCAGCGCCTTCTTTTCGCCGTGGCGGCGTTTGTCGTCGAGCATCTTCGCGCGTTGACGTCGCGAGCGGCGACGTTTTTGGCGACGGATTTTCTCGGCTTCCATCTGGCGGCGGCTGATCTCGCCGTCGCGGATGTCGGCGATTCGCTCGCAAAGCTCCCAGCGCGCGTAGTAGCGGTTGAGCGCGAGCGACCGCGATCGCTGGCATTTGACTTCGATCCCGGCGGACGGGCAGGAGAGGAAGACGCAGGAGGAGGTCTTGTTGATTTTCTGTCCGCCAGGGCCGCTGCCCTGGACGAATCTTTCGACGAGGTCGCTCTCGTCGATGCCGAGCTCGTCCATGCGCGCTTGAAGCTTTCGTTGTTTTGCGTCGCCGGCGGCGTTCATGGTGTCACGGCTTTTCGGTGGCGCCAGGCATGGCCTTCGCTCGGCGGAGGGTGGTGATGACAGGGAAATGGTCGGCATAGCCTTCGACGTAGTAGTTTTCAGGCTTGCCTTTGATGCGGACGCGGCGGAAGGCCTTGGGACGGCCGTCGCCGGGTTCGCGCATGGGTTCGAGGGCGTAGGTGAGCGTGGCGCCGGCATCGGGCGCGGAGACGCGCCAGGGCGGGCCGGGTTCTTCCGGGGGCGCGAGCATGGCCGGGGCGACGAGGATGGCGTCGAAGGTGTTCCAGACCTTGCGGCGTGCGTAGTAGTACGAGCCCCGTTGCGCGGCGGGAATGTCGCCCAGCAAGTTGTAGAAGACCGTCTTGGCGCCGGATGTGCCCAACGCGTCCGACCGGTCGGCGGAGGCCTTGAAGGAGACGGTCAGGCATGGATCGTCGAGATCGACGTTGAAGTCGCCGGCGATGACGACGGCTGCGGCGGGATTTTGCTTGAGAATCGCCAGGACTTCGCGGCGGACGGCGAGGGCTTCGGCTGTTCGGATGGCGATGTTCGTGTTGCGGTCGCCGGATTGCGATTTCCAATGATTGGCGAGGACGGTGATCGCGGCGCCTTCGATGTCGATCGTCGCGAGCAGGGCGCCGCGTCGGTCTTCATGGGGAAGGAGGCGAGAGGAGGTGATGGGATGGCGTGAGAGGATGGCGTTGTCGATGCCGCGTGGGTCGGGGGAGTCTTCGTGGGCGATGGCGTGGAAGGTCCAGTTGTGGTTGCGTTCGATCCGATCGACGAGCTGTTGCAGCACGGCGCGGTTTTCGACTTCGCAGACGCACAGGATGTCGGGCTTCATCTGGTCGATCACCCAGGCGAGATTGTCGAGCTTGGTGTCGAGGCGTTCGGGCGTCCAGCGCCGCCAGGATTCCGGCGTGAATTCTTCGTCGCCGCCGCCCGGCTGGTTGGCCTCGGTGTCGAAGAGGTTTTCCAGGTTCCAGGTTGCGACAAGGATTGTGTCGGGCGCGCCGAATGCGACGACGCTCCAGACAACCCAAAGGCAGGCGAGGATGATTTCAAACGAGTTTTTCACAAATGCGGTTCGATGATTTCTTTTTGCTGATCACCATCTTACAGGAAATCCGTTGAAATTTGAATGCTTTTTGCATGGCGTCGAAGTGGCTGGCGGCTCGCGGCTGGGGATTGAGGGGGGGGGGACGAGCGACTTGGCAGGTCGTTCCGGCTGTGGTAAGCTACGATGTCAACAAGCGGAAAGAGGAGTTGAACATGAAAACGTCGCGATTGGTTGTGGATGGAACGTTGTTGAGGCGAGAGGGCGGGGCGCCTTTTTTCTGGCTTGCGGATACGGCGTGGGAGCTGTTTCACCGCTATGCGCCCGCCGATGCGGATCGCTATCTGGAGACACGGGCCGCCCAGGGCTTCACCGTGATCCAGGCCGTGCTGCTTGCGGAAGAGGATGGACTGCGGGTGCCCGACCGTCTCGGGAACGTTCCGTTTGCCGACCTCGACACGCTGACGCCCAACGAGGCGTATTGGCAGAATGTCGATCGTGTTGTGCGCAAGGCAAACGATCTGGGGCTGGTCATGGCGTTGCTGCCGACATGGGGCGACAAGGTTACGCTCCTGTGGGGTGTCGGGCCGGTGATTTTCACGCCGGAAAATGCACGCGAGTATGGTCGCTGGGTCGCTGAGCGGTATGCGGACGGCGATGTCGTCTGGGTCGTTGGCGGGGATCGTCCTGTTTTGAGCGAAGACGATGCGGCGGTCTGGCGCGCCATGGCCGAAGGGATCCGGTCGTCGATCGGCGACTCCAAGCTCATCTCCTTCCATCCTGTCGGCGGGGAGTCGTCGGCGACCTATGTGCATGACGAGCCGTGGCTCGATTTCAACATGTTGCAGTCCGGCCACTGCGGGCGCGACAATCCCAACTGGACCCTGATCCGGCGGGATCTGGCGATTCTGCCCACAAAGCCGGTTTTGGACGGGGAGCCCAACTACGAGGATCACCCCGTCATGGGCTCCCACGATGGCATGTACGTGCGCACGGGCGAGTATTTCGGGCCTCTGGACATCCGCAAGTCTTTTTACCGATCCGTGCTCTCCGGCGCCTGTGGGCACACCTACGGGTGTCATTCCGTGTGGCAGGGTTGGGACCCCGCCTTGTACGAGCCCATCAACGCTCCCGTGCATCCGTGCATGGAATCGCTGGAGCTGGACGGCGCGTCGCAATTGAAATACGGGCGGGCCTTGGGGGAATGGCTGTTTGCGCGTGGTGGGGTTGTCGCCAACGACGGTCTTCTGGCCAACCTGCGCATGGAACCCAACCGGCAGATGGTGGCTTGCTCCTTTGCGGATGGCATCGCCGTCTATACGCCGGTGCGTCAGCTCATCCGGTTGCGGAAACATGCCTTGGGATGCGATCTCGCGCGCCTCAAGGCGATGTGGTTTGATCCCCGAACGGGAAATTCAACGCCCGCAAGTCCTCAAAAGGATGGTCCGACATACGCAGAGTATGCTCCAGAGGATTCCGGCGACTGGGTTTTGCTGCTTTGTGAGGGGGAAGTCGAAACAAGCGGCTAGCGGCTAGCGGCCGGGGGTTGGGGGTTAACGGACCAAAGCCTCATGGCAACTCACGCGCTCCCAGCTCGCAGCTCCATCGCGTCTGGATGCTGCCTCCTGGGTGTGCGTTAACAATGTTGACAGGCGATTGTCAAATTGTGGTTTGGTAATTTTTATTGCATTGATGTTGGATTTATACTATGTTGTCATTTTATTTAACCCAGTTTTCCATGATCTTGTCAAATCGTGTTTTGATGCATGGTGGGTTGGCAAACGCGACGGGAGGCATTGACGAAAAGGAACGCGTGAATTGAGGCGAGTCAAACGATGAAAATTCTTTGCATTGGCGATGTTGTCGGCAGTCCGGGCCGTCGCGTGTTCAAGGCGTTTGTGCCTGAACTTCGACGCGAGGCCTCGGTGGATGTCGTCATCGTGAATGCCGAGAACGCGGCCGGCGGGCGAGGAATCACGGCGGCGATCGCGCAGGAGCTTTTCGATGCCGGCGCCGACGTGATCACCTTGGGCGATCACGTGTGGGATCAGAAGGAAACGCCGGCGCTGGTGGCGCAAGAGCGCCGCATTGTCCGTCCGGCCAACTTGCCTGCAGGCTGTCCGGGGCGCGGGTGGACGACCGTTTCGACGCAACTGGGCGAGGTGACGGTTGTGACGTTGGTCGGGCGCACGTTCATGACGCCGACGGACTGTCCGTTCGCGGCGATTGACGCGCTGCTTGCGGGGCCGCTGCCGCGCGATGGGATTGTTCTTTGCGATTTCCATGCCGAAGCGACCTCGGAGAAAATCTGCATGGGCTGGCATCTCGACGGCCGTGTGGCGGCCATGTTTGGGACGCATACGCATGTGCAGACGTCCGATGCGAAGGTGTTGCCCGCGGGTACCGGATACATTACGGACTTGGGCATGACCGGGCCGGTCAATTCCGTGATCGGCCGGGAGGTCGAACCTGTGATGAAGAAGTTCAGGATGGGAATGCCGTCGTTTTTCTCGGTGGCCAAGGGGCCGGCCGTGATGGAGGGGTGCGTCTTCGACATCGATCGGGCGTCGCGCCGGACAAAATCCGCCGTCGCCGTGCGCCATGTCGAGGCGGCGCCGTGAAAACATGCTGCCTCATTGTTTTTCTGCGGCAGCCCTGTCATTGGCGACGAAAGAATTCAAAACGAAAGGGATATTGACATGACGAAGAAGAAGACCACGAACAAGCAAAAGCAAGTTGCTAAAAACGAAGAGGCCATTCGCGTAGGCCAGGCCATCCGGCGGATTCGCCTTGAGCGCAAGATGAAGCAGGCCGAGTTGGCGGCTCTTGTCCAGATGCAGCCGGCCCAGCTTTGCAATTCCGAGAAGGGGAACAATCTGCCCTCGCTCAGGACGCTGGGTCGCATTTGCAAGGTCTTGGGTGTGACGGTCAACGACTTGCTTTATCCCGCCAGCGAGCTGGCGGCTCAGGGTGCCGAGGTCGGTGCGGAGGCCATTGGCGCGTCCATGATCGGCGGCACGCAGACGTCGGCTGAGCGTCTCTGCGAGCCTCTTGGGGCACAAGGCATTCTACGATGCACGCATGTGCCGGAGGTTGAAGCGGTGATGGACGACAACGTTGTGGCGATGTTGCTCGAGCGCTTCCTCGACTATCGCGCGCTTGAAATCATGTGCGGGGTGAATTCGTGTGCCACGCTCCCGCTGAATCTCTCATTTGACATCGACGCAAACGGCGCCGGGTTGCTGGCGTCCTTGGTGCGAATGCATCTCGGCATCGGTTCCGCTGTTGCCGTCGACTACGTCGAGGTTCTGGAGAACAACGGACTGCGTGTGATTTTCTCCCGGCTTCCTGAGACTGTCGAGAGCCTGTCGTTTGCGGACTCGAAGAACAATACCGTCTTCATCGTCGTTTCCGATGCCCTTGACGACGAGAGCCAGATCTTCAGAATCTTGTTTGAACTGGCCAACATCTATCTCTACGTCCGTTCGGGTTGCTCCATCGTCTATGACACGGATGCCACCCGGCAATTCGCGACACGTTTTGCGACATTCATGCTTCTGCCTCAGGTCGCCGTTCAGACGAGCGTGTCGAGGATGGGCATTGAGCCGGAGCAGTGGAACCTTGAGGCGCTCCAGCGCATGAAGGCTCGCTTTGGCGTTTCGACGGAGACCTTCCTGCGTCGTCTGAACCAACTCGACTTGCTGCCTCGCGATGGCGAGCTTTTCAAGTCGTTGTTGGAGGCGGTCGGGCGTCAGAGCCAGAAGAAGGGCGCGAAGGATGCTGCCGGCACGATTCGTTGCCTGAGTCGCAATGCCCGCTTCGACAACCTGCTGTTTTGCGCGAAGCTCAATCCCGAGAACGCGAAGGAAGTCCGCAAGATCGAAGCACGCGTGCGCAAGAACTATCCGTACGAGAAGGCGGCTGTCAAGACTGCCAAGGCGCCTGCGAAGGATGCCGAAGCGAAGCCTCGCCGCGGCCCCGGCCGTCCGCCGAAGCGGAAGTAATCTCAATCGATCCGCGGTTCGGCGGCGAGCAGGGCCTGGGTGCAGGGGTGGGCGGGGTTGGCGAGGACGGCGGCGGCGTCGCCCTCCTCGACGATTTCGCCGGCGTGCATGACGGCGATGCGGTGCGCCATGCGGCGGACGACGCCGATGTCGTGCGTGATGAAGAGGTACGCCGGGCGCAGCTCGCGCTGGAGGTCGGCGAGGAGGTTGAGCACCTGCGCCTGGACCGAGACGTCGAGCGCGCTGACGGGTTCGTCGCACAGGATGATGCGGGGCTGGAGCGCGATGGCGCGGGCGATGCTGATGCGCTGGCGCTGTCCGCCCGAAAATTCGTGCGGATAGCGGAAGGCGGCTTCGGGCGGCATGCCGACTTGCGCCAGCCATTGCTGCGCCGCGGCGATGCGGTCGCGGCGGCGGATGAGGCGGTGCGCGATGGCGGCCTCGGTGACGATGTCGGCGATCGTCATCCTCGGGTTGAGCGAGGAATAGGGATCCTGGAAGACCATCTGGATGTCGCGCCGCATGGAAAACGGGCGGCGCGACGGCATGCGGACGCCGTCGAGCAGGATGTCGCCGGCGGTGGGCGTTTCGAGGTCGGCGAGCAGGCGCGCCAGCGTCGTCTTGCCGCAGCCCGAGCCGCCGACGATGGCGAGCGTTTCGCCCGCGTGGAGCTGGAGCGAGACGTTGTTGACGGCGTGGACGGATTTGAAGCGCTTGTGGAGCCCGCGCGCTTCGAGGAGGGGGGGGCGGGGACGAAGCCCCGCCCCTACGATATTTTGGGGCAACACGGAGGTTGCCCCGTATGATAGTGAAACTGAGGTGGAGGGGGGCTCGCGTTCGGGCTTGCCGGTGGCCCAGATGGGGCAACGGGTGGCTTGGGGCGGGGACGAAGGGCGGGGGCGAAGCCCCGCCCCTACGATATTCGGGGGCGAGGGCGAAGCCTCGCCCCTCCCGTACGCGAGCACGGGGGAAAGGGCGGGGTGGCGGGAGGCGCAGAGGGGGGTGGCGAAGGGGCAGCGGGGGTGGAAGCGGCAGCCGGGCGGGAAGGCGAGGGGGGAGGGGACGGCGCCGCGGATGGCGGGGAGGGGTTCGCCGGGGCGGCCGTTGGACGGCATGGCGTCGAGAAGCGCCTGGGTGTAGGGATGGCGGGGGTTGCGGAGGACGACGTCGGTGGGGCCGGTCTCGACGATCTCGCCGGCGTACATGACGGCGACGCGGTCGCAGGTGTTCCAGACGACGCCCATGTTGTGGGTGATGAGCAGCATCGCCGTTTCGTCGCCCTTGGCCTTGCGCATGAGGTCGAGCACTTGCGCCTGGACGGTGGTGTCGAGGGCGGTGGTGGGCTCGTCGGCGATGATGAGCTGCGGGTTCGTCATCAGGACCGAGGCGATCATGACGCGCTGCTGCTGGCCGCCGGAGAGGCGGAAGGGGTATTCGCGGAGGCGGCGCTCGGGGTCTTCGATGCCGGCTTTCGCCAGCCAGTCGGCGGCGAGGGCGAGGGCGTTGCGGCGGGTCATGGGCTTGTGGAGGCGGATGGCCTCGACAAGCTGGTCGCCGATCTTGTGGAGCGGCGAGAGGGCGGTCATGGGGTCCTGGAAGACCATGCCGATGGCGGCGCCGCGGATGCGGCGGAGCGCCTCGAGCGGCAGCGTGGCGATGTCCTGGCCGTCGAAGCGGATCGAGCCCGAGGCGATGCGGCCCGGGGGGGTGGGCACGAGCCGCAGGACGCTCATGGCCGTGACGGACTTGCCGCAGCCGGATTCCCCGACGAGCCCGAGCGTCTCGCCCGCCTCCAGGTGCAGCGACACGCCGTCGACGGCATGGACGACGCCTTCGGGCGTGTCGAAGACGACGTGGAGATCGCGGATGTCGAGGAGGGGGGGCATGAGGGGG
>JBMNOD010000039.1:0-28457 GCA_050942875.1 Kiritimatiellia bacterium | reverse complement strand
TCTGTTGTTTACCCGAATTATAGAACACTTCTTTCCGTCATGGAAGGACAAACGCCTTCCATGACGGATTTTCTTTCGTTTCAACTCCTTGCCGCGCAACAATGTGCGGAATTGGGACAGGCTCTAACTAACGCCTTCTAAAATTGCCGTGACCGTCCAAAGTTGAATTTTTCCCGCACCCGCATGGTCGCCCCTTTCGCGACAAACCATAAATATCGGTTGAAAACATCGAATTCCTCAGCGAGAATTTCACGCATGAAATCGACAGGACCTGTCCGTTTGTGGCATGCGTGATCAACAAACAGCAACGAGAGCTTTTTTCGAATGGCTGGCGTTTTCACGGGAAGTTTACCTTCATACTACAGACAGGGAATACAGTTTTACGACTTGTCTTTTGGAATAAGAAGAAACCTGTCAAGCCTTCAATTGATCGGCAAATCAAATGCTGCCGACCCTGTCCCGATGCTTGTCAACCCATGCCCGGAGCTCCTGGATGGTCATCCATTCGCTGTTGCCGTCCGACGTGTAGCAGAAGCCCTCGGGCACCTTCTTGCCGCCCTTGATGCGCTTGCAGTCGGAACACCAGTTGTTGATCGCAGGCAGGATTTTGTAATAGCCATCGTACTCGTAGGTGTAAGGCGCATCCTCCGTGGAAATCATTTGCTCGTGCAACTTCTCTCCGGGGCGGATGCCCACAAATTTGTGTTTGGCGCCCGGCGCAACGACGTTGGCAATGTCTTCGACCTTCATCGACGGGATTTTCTTGACGTAAATCTCGCCGCCCTCCATATCCTCGAATGCATGCCACACCAGCTCGACGCCCTGCTCAAGCGAGATCATGAAGCGAGTCATGCGCGCATCGGTTATCGGCACCACGCCTTTCTGGATCTGGCTCATGAAGAACGGTATGACAGAACCACGCGACCCCATGACATTGCCATATCGAACAATCGCGAAACGCGTGCCACCTGCGCCGGAATAGGAGTTGCCAGCAATGAACAGCTTGTCGGACGTCAACTTGGTTGCGCCATAGAGGTTGACGGGCGCCGAGGCCTTGTCGGTCGAGAGCGCGACAACGCGTTTCACGCCGCAGTCGATGCAGGCATCGATGACGTTCATGGCACCGAGAACGTTCGTCTTCACACATTCGAAAGGATTGTACTCCGCTGTCGGCACGATTTTAGTTGCCGCCGCATGGACGACATAATCGACGCCGTCAAGAGCACGATACAGTCGCTGGCGATCCCGCACATCGCCAATGAAGAACCGAATCCGCGATTCGCCTTCGAACTTCTGCGCCATGTTCCATTGCTTCATTTCGTCGCGGCTGTACACGATGAGCTTGCGCGGATTGTATTTCTTAAGCGTCATGGGCACGAACGTGTTCCCAAACGAACCCGTTCCGCCTGTCACCAGTATCACCTTGTCATTGAACATTGCTTATCGCTCTTTCTTGGCGTGCCGCATTGATGCGTCCCAGCCATGCAGTTTCCGGCAAATGATATCACGTTGCATTTCCAAGTTCAAACAGCATGCCCTTTCGCGCACATTGCACCGTCGGCTTCCAGCATGCGGAACTTGAGCTCCGCAACTCCCCAGTCCTCCTCGGTGTCGATGTCTTGGACTTCGCTTTCCGGGATCTCAATGGCAATGGGGTTTTGAAGCAGAATGCTCGCATTTTGCCGAAAAGCCGCCATCTTGTACCAGTAGTACTGCCCGGCATCGTGATAGGTCGGTTCGAGATCCTGCGAACGCGCCGACGCCATCGCCGGATCGCACATCTCCAGCTTGCCTCCGTTCATGCGCAGCGCCCGCTGGATCGGATGGGAGAACCGCACGACCGGCATGGCGCACGTTGCATCGGAAGCGACGAGCGCATTAAACCCCGTCCTGATCCGAGCCGCATGGGCAAACGGCGCAGCCGGATAAATGCAGCACAAGTAGTCGAACGTCATGCCACGCTTTCCGTATTCGTTTACGACTTCGGCAATGACATCCGCAGTCGTCGCAAAATCCCCCGAAGTCTCCGCGCTGCGCATGAACGGCACCTCTGCGCCATGCCGTTTGGCGACCTCGGCAATTTCATGGTCGTCCGTCGAGCACATCACCACGTCGAAACATCCCGCTTCGAGCGCGGCCTCGATCGAATAGGCGATGATCGGCTTGCCGCAGAAATCGCGGATGTTCTTGCGCGGAATCCTCTTCGACCCGCCCCGCGCAGGTATCATGGCAATCGCGCTCATTTCACGTACTCCAATTTCATCGGGGTGCCGCGCTTCAAGTCCACAGAGGCCCTTTCACCGAGCAGGGAAGAATAGTGGCGAGGATGCAACCCGTATCCCGGGCGAATGCAACGGAGATTCGCCTCCGTGAAAACCTCCCCAGCTTCGATGTCTTCAACAACATAAACCGAACGCCTTAACGCCAGCGACCGACGCTCGGCATCCGAAAGCTCGTAGGTCGCGCTCCCAAGCGCCGCGCTGACGCGCCGCGACTCCTCCACAAGCCGCCTCAGCTCCTCCGGCTCCATCGAAAACGCGCTATCCACGCCGCCATCGGCACGCGAAAGCGTGAAATGCTTTTCAATCACTTCCGCCCCCAGCGCCACCGCGCCCAACGCAACGCCGACGCCGAGCGTGTGATCGGACAACCCCACCTTGCATTGCGGGAACCTCGCCTTGAGATCGGGGATCGCAAGCAGATTTGTGTTTTCCGGCGATGCGGGATACGAGCTCGTGCACTTGAGAATGGTGATGTCGGGACACCCCCCGCCCTCAAGCGTCCGCACGGCCTCCGCAATCTCGTCTAGGCCAATCATGCCCAGCGACACGATGACAGGCTTGCGGGTCGCCGCCACTTTCTCCAGCAATGGAATGTCGCCGTTTTCAAAAGAGGCGATTTTGTACATCGTCACATCGAGCGATTCAAGGAAATCAACGGCCGAGGCATCAAACGGCGTTGAAAAAGGAACAATGCCACGACGGCGACAACGTTCGAAAATCGGCCCGTGCCACTCCCATGGGGTGTACGCCCGCGAATACAGGCTGTAGAGACTCTCGCCCGCCCAGAGGCTCTTCGGATCCTCAATCACAAACCCCGGCAGCGAAACGTCGATGGTCATGGTGTCCGCCGTGTAGGTTTGTATTTTGAGCGCATCGGCTCCAGCGTCCGCGGCGGCATCCACAATCGCCAACGCCCGTTCAAGCGATTGGTTGTGGTTGCCTGACATCTCGGCAATGATCAATGGATGTTTACTCTTCATAGCAAAAAACGATGACGCCATTATCCTCTGAAGTGCGTACAAAACCACTTCCAGCGAACAGCGAAAGCGATGGTCTGTTCCCCGCCTTGACCCGGGCGACGACGGGGCTTGGCGATCGGCTCCGGAAGTAGTCGAGCGCCAAACGCAACGCCAGCGAAGAGAGCCCTTTCCCACGAAACTCCGCAGAAAAGACAATGCTGACCTCCGCTGAATCCTGACGTTGATCAAACCGAATCTGGCCGACGAAATGTCCTTGTGCGTTTTCAACGATCAAAAGCATCGTGTCCGGATCCTCTGTTTTCGCATGGAACCATCGTTGATGTTCCTCGTAACGAATTGGATCGGTGTGAAACGAATTGCTCCGCACCAGCTTGTCATTCGCCAGTTCGAAGAGCAAATCGATATCGGCGGCACGGACAGGCCGCACAACAATCTGGTTCCGGCGCATCCATTGGGCATCTTGGACGAAATCATCGAGATGTTCCTTGAATCCCTTATTCGTCTCCAGAGTCACCAAGGCGTTCTCTGGCAGTAGCGACAAGGCGATGCGAACATCAAAGCGCCCTTCACCCAAGTGGGCGTGGGAGTCGAACTCAGACGCCGCATCCTCCAAATCGGTGAGATGGAACATCGCAGGACTTAACGTCAACAGCTCGCGGATGAAAGCCCGATGGTTTCGACCGAACGAATTCGCGGCACAGACGGCATGTCCAAAGTCGAGGCAGAAGCCGCACCCTGCACGCTCCATGACAGTCGAAACCTCCTCGACAGTGACCCCCCTGCAAAACTCCCCGCCCATGCGGTTGGGCAGGGCGCGATAGGGCTTGTTCTCGATGAGGGCGCGGCTTTCCCGGAATGCCGCGAGCTGACGCGCAGTCTCCTCGATGGAACCGTCGATGCCGCCGTGGAAGATGATGTAGGGAGCCTTCAGTCGATCCGCATACTGCCTGACTTGTTCGTAGATTGCCCGGTTGCTTGCTTTCTGCTCCCGTTTGGCAAGATTGAAGCCGTGCATGAAATGGGGGCAGTGGATGACAAACGGAATGTCGAGCCCAGCCCATTGGGGAAGCAAAGGGAGCGAGTCGGGAACCACATACAGCTCGATGTACGAGAACACGCCCTCCCCATGCAGCCGAAGCGCCTCGGAGAGGTAGTGATCCGTATTGGTTGACCAAAGCTTTAAACCGATTCGATACATTGAGTGACAGCCACGATGACCTTTTCCACTTCTTCATCCGTGAGATCCGGGTAAAGCGGGAGACTCAGCTCCTGCCCGTAAAAAGCCTCGGCCAGCGGATAGTCGCCTCGTTTGAAGCCGAGGTTTTTCCGGTAGTAAGGCAGCAAATGGACGGGAATGTAATGGACCTGGGTTCCCACGCCTCGAGCGCGCAGTTCCTGCATGAACTTCGCCCTGGGCTTCTGAATCGCCGAAAAATCGATGCAGGCCGTGTACAGATGGAAGCAGAGATGCTCGTTGCCTTCAGAACACGGCGTCTTCAAATGCGGGACGTCGCGAAACGCCTCGTTGTAGCGCGTCGCGATCGCACGGCGGCGGGCGGCAAATGAATCCAGGCGCTTCAACTGGGAGATGCCCAACGCCGCCTGGAAATCCGTCATCCGATAGTTGAATCCCAGCGCCTGCATTTCGTAGTACCAAGGCCCGGGGTTTTGCTCGAGAAAATCCGGATTCTTGGTGATGCCATGGCTTCTGAAAAGAATCAATCGTTCGTACAGCGCACGGTCGTTGGTCAGCACGGCCCCGCCCTCGCCCGTGGTGATCGTCTTGACGGGGTGGAAGGAAAAAATCGTCAGATCGGAGTATTTGCAAGAACCGACCTTGGCGCCGCAGGGATAGGACGATCCGATGGCGTGCGCGGCATCCTCGATCACCTTGACGCCGTGCCGATCCGCCAGCTTTTTCAAGGCGACCATGTCGCAGGTGCGCCCGGCGTAGTGGACGGGCGTCATCAGACGCGTCTTCGCGGTGATCCTGCCTTCCGCCTGTCTTGGATCGAGGCAATAGGTCTCAGGGTCGATGTCGGCAAACACGGGCGTGATTCTACCATAGAGCATGGAGTTGGCGGAGGCGGAAAACGTCAATGGCGTTGTGATGCCCTCGCTTCCTGCGGGGAGATCCAACGACAAGACGGCAATGTGAAGCGCCGCCGTGCCGTTGGATACGACAACGCAATAGTTGGCGCCGGTATAGTCGCAAAGCGCCTTCTCAAACGCCTCGACCTGCGGGCCCTGCGTGATGAATGGAGATCGGAGGACATCGGCGACCGCCTGGATGTCGTCTTCGTTGATCGACTGCTTTCCGTAGGTGTGCATCTAAAATATCCGAAGGTATTGTCAGTTAATTGTTTTCATGAGCGCTCTCAGCAGATGATCGAGCGATCCGCTGGCCTTCCAGCACCGCCTCAGAAGACAAGTGAACGGTGTTTCGCACATACACTTCAAGAAGATAATCAGCGCGGAAGGTCAGAGTGAACAAATGACGGCCAAGGATGATCGGGAAGAGACAAACGACGCCACTTATCGTAAGAATCCCCGGAAGGGCAAAGGTTCCTGCCAATTGAATGAATTTGTCCATGATTTCCGAGGCAGGCTTTCTATGAACCCACCTGTCCTTAAGATGATAAACACAAAGAAGAAAGAATCAAGTGGAATGATACCCATCACCCCCCCATCCGTCAAGCAATCAAAATCGGAAAACCCATAATTGAAAAAACAAAGCTGATGTTGCAAAACAGACGACAATCCATTACTCTACTTGTCCCTTGTCCAGCCTCCTTGAAACCAGCCATACTCCTTTAGGGTCGACAGCTTCCATTATCATTCTTCACATGAGCCTATTCCCTCGCCGCCAACATCCAGGCCCCTACGGACACAATTTTCTGATCAGCGCCTATCTGGGAGTTGATTCCATTCCACCCGGAGTCGTCATCCAACACGGCTGGACGCCACTTGCAAACGCGCTCAACAGCGACTTGCAAAACTGCAAATATTTGATGCTCTGCTGGAGCGAACGATATCAACGACAATGGCAGGCGACAAGCAATGTACCCAGCCGCATCCTCGGCGCTCCCTATATCCACTATCGCCGAAGCCTGGATATTCAGCAAGACGTCGCCGCAAAAGGCACGTTGGCCTTCCCCGCCCATTCAACGCGTGAAGTGCAAGCGCATTTCGACCTCGATCAGTATTGCGAAGAACTAAAGGCGCTGCCCTCGCACTTTCAACCGGTCGCTGTTTCTCTCTACTATGGCGACATCCTGCATTACAACCTGGATGAATTTTACCGAAACAAAGGATTCGAGGTTGTCTGCTCGACTGCCGGAACCGGAAAACCCGCCTACGAATCCTTCTACGAGCAATTGCGCCGTTTCAAATATACAACATCAAACGAGCCTGGATCATACTCATTCTATTCCATTGAAATGGGCATTCCCTTTTTCATCCTTGGCGAATTGGCGAGAAGAGACAATACGCACAGCCGCAGTGTCGACCTTCCGTGCGGAATCTACACATTGCGGGATTTTCCCGCAGGGGATGAAGCCTACGCCAAGTTTTCTGTCGGTCATCGAGACAAAATCTCCAAAGAGCAGCTTGAATACGTCTTGGATGAAACCGGCATGCGAAACTGCGCCAGCTCGTCGGAACTCGCTCCACTCATCGAGGGAATCAGCAAGCATGTGCAATCCAACGGAGATCGCCGCTCGCTGTTCTCCCGAGTCGTTCGAATTGTGAAAAACCCGCAAATTGCAATCCAAGTCTTCAAAGACTGGCTTTTATACCGCAAACACTTCGATAAGTGATCAATCAACAGCCCTCGATCAAACCCGCCTCATGCAGAATCTTGAACGCAAGAGGAGTGTGGAAGCCGAACGGCGGACGGGTTCCGACGAAGGGGAAGACGGCGTCGTAGGCGAAGTCGTTGGCGTCCGCAAAGGTCGGCATCGTGATCTGGCGACGATAGGCAGGCTCGCGGATCGGCAATGTCTTCGTATAGAAATAGTCCTCCGAAACGTGGTCGCAATCCGGCAGGCGATGGTACTTCTTCCCCCAGTAGTGCGCCGCAAGCTCGCAAATCCGGCGGCTGCGCAATGAAAACCCGCCGTTGCACACCTGGCACTTCAACAGCTTGCAGACGAGCTGCAGATGCCACTTGTTGCGCACATAGGGCGCACCGATGAAATCGAATTTTCCAATGTACTCGTCCAACCCCGGGCGAATCGGAAAACCATCATCTTGCACAATGAGCACATAATCCGTCGAAAACCGCCGATGCAACCGGCTGTTGCAATCCACGCTCATGCTGTAGAGCCGACCCGGCTCAAGCGTGGGTTCAATCTGAATCTCGACGGCATTGCCGTAACGCGACGCCAATGCCTCAAGCGGGGGCGTCATTCGATCGACGACGAGCACCGTCTTCATGCGTCCGCAATGGCGCCAGGACTCCTGCACCGCGCATTCGATGGCATCGAGATGACATCCCCCGGGATCTTCCGCCCAAAAATAATAGGCCAGCAGCGTCACCCGAGAATCGCCATCCGGCCATTCCTGGATCAAACGGCTCTCGCGGAGCCGGGCATCCCGCCACGCCGCAAGCACATCCTCCCCCAGCTTCCGATTGCTGAAATCGGGGCAAGTCAGGATGAGACGCGAGTCGGCGGAATGAACGGCGGAAGTCATGCGCTGATTATAGGCGATTCATGTCGACTATTTCCAGAGGAAACAATCTTCACCAAGCACGATGCGCCGTCAGGACAAGCGGCGCAACCTTCCGCCCGGCGTCGAACGCCACCTCGTGCCAGCCCGGCGCAAGGATTCCCAACTGAAGCGTCACCGATGCGGGAGACGCGACAATCGCAAGCTGATGCCCCATCCGCACCCAATCATCCGGACTCGGCAGACCTGCGAACCCCTTTCTCTGGGGAATGAAAAAACTCTCGGCTGCTGTTTTTCGCACAACATGCGACACACCCGGCGCACGCCCTTCGATCCTGCTCTCAACCGTGACGTTCATGTAGCTGAGCAAATCGACTCCAAGCCGCCACTCGTGCCCCGGGCCAGCCGACTTCGGAATATAAACCTGCAAGCCCGGATAAATCGGCCCCTGCGCAATCAGGCCGAACCGCATCGCGCCCTGGGGATCGCGAAAACCGACCAACATCCACCCCGGCGACGGCACAACGACGGGCGTTCCGTTGCGCTCAGCCGCCTCGGCCAACGTCTGTTGAGTCTCATGAAGCAAGAACAACGGTTTCTCTGCCTCAACCGGCGGTTCAGGATGGAGCTTGAATCTGTAAGCCGCGAGCATCAGTCGGGATGGCTTCCAGACGAACCCCATGCGCGACGGCACGATTCCCGCCTGCTTCAGCTCGACTCCAACGTCTCGATCATTCGCGTAGCAGACGGCGTCCGGCACCAGCTTCCAAATCGCCTTGAGCCCATTGACACGAGCCTCCTCGCCCTCCTCCCAGATGCTGGGGAACATCGCTCGCCCGCGATTGGGCAGCGCGTAGTAGCCTCCGAAAAAACGGCTTTCGTAATGATTGACAAAGACGAGATTGCGCACGGGCGGCAGTCCGGCCATGTACTGTTGCATCCGACGATACGGTTGCGGCCTGCCATCGGCATCGATCAAGGCGGCCGCCACGAGCGAGTTGGCGCACAGCACAGCCACGGCAAGCGCCCAACCAACAACCCGAAGCGGAAGCTGGCGGACTTCAACCAAGAGGAAATGCGCCCCAACACCCACCAACGCAAGCGTCGGAGCCAAGGCACAAACCCAGTATCGAGCAACGACCGGCATGTACTCACGCAAATGCGAATAGGCCAAGAAGGGCAGGATCGCGACGGTGGATGCAAGCGCCACCGCCAAGACCCGGCGGCTCCTGGCGCTTGCCCGAAGCAGCGCCACGGCACCGACCACCGCCAATGCGACCCCGAGGCAGCGTCCACCCGTGAGTGCCGGGAAAAGCCGATGGACATAGCCCCAAAGCGCAGGAATCAAGGTGCCAAGCCGATCCAGTTGCAGCGTCTTTGTCCCAATGTGCTCAGGCGCCCGCATCGAGCCGATGTACATCGGCAAGTTGACCAGCGCGGGAATGGCATGGACAGGGATGAAAGCCAGCGCCTTGCGCAGCCCTGCCGCATGCCAAACGCAGGCCAACGCAACTGCGGCAATAAACGACCAGACGAAGATGCCCGCAAAGTGAAAGGCCACCACCGCCGTTCCTGCCAACACCAAACCCGCCGACAGCCAGCGGCAAGCCCGCAACTCGTCCTCGTCCAAGGTCAGCAGCCGCACATGCAATGCAAACGCCGCCGCCGCCGCCGCCGCCCACATCCCATAGAAGGCAAGCTCGGAACCATAATAGATCAACAGCGGGTTGGTGGCGACAAGCAGCGACGCGACCGGATGCAACCGCCGCTTGCCAAACAGAAGGGAGATGGACAGAAGCGCCGAGAAAGTGATCGCGCCTCCCGCCAATGCCGACACAATGAACCCGCCCGTCTCCATGCCGAAAAGCGCCTGCCACGGTCGCATGAACAAGTACGCGGCTGTCGTCTGCGTGCAGAACGTCTTCAGATGCTCGAAGCGCATCAGCTGGGCGACGCTCATGCCCTGCCCGTTGATGCGCAAGATTTCGTCGCACCACAGCGCCCGCCCGGCAATGCCGCTGGCAAGCAGACAGAGGACAACGCCGAGGATCGCGAAACCCAATGGAGACGCAAGCCGCGACAGGTTCAATTTTTCGGCCCTTGCTTTAGCTTTCATGGCACAACAATATCAAAAGCCAAAAGAGGTCGTCAATTAGGGCTTGCGGAATGTTTTGCAGGAATGGTAGAGTCATGCAAGAGAAAACGACATGAAACGACTGGTGGTCATCGCCCTGGGCATCAGCCCGCCGGGCACCATGGGTGGAAACACCAAGATTATCCTGGAGATTCTGCAAAATCTCCCGGCTTCAATCCGGTGTCTCGTCGTCACGTCAAAACCCGAGACTTTCGCAGAAAACGAAATCCACGAGCGTCCCGGACTCGTCATCGCACCGGTGCCAATCTACCCGAAAAACGAAAGGCTCCATCATCTCGGCGCATGCCTGCATGCCGTGCGAACGGTCCGGCAGGCATTCGAAACGCACAAAGTCGGAGCCAACGACATCGTCTATTGCGTCTCGGATTTCATGCCCGACGTCCTTCCGGCCTTCCTGCTGCAAAAGCGACTGGGCTTTATCTGGATCCCCTCGTTCTTCCTCTTCGTGCCCTCGGTGCTTGAAAACCTGCGACGGCGCTATGGCTTCCCGGTCCTCAAGTATTTTGTCTACCACCTCTACCAGCAGATCGTCCGAACGATGATGCTCGCCCGGTGCGCTGGCGTCGTCGTGACCAACACGGCCGACATCCATCGTTTTCCGCCCCGCCTCCATCCGAACATCCTCGCGATCTACGGCGGCGTGAATGTCGAGCAAATCCCAAACGAGGCGCCCGGCGAACCCGATTTCGACGCCGTCTTCTGCAGCCGCCTGCACCCGCAAAAGGGCATCGATGGCCTGCTGGACATTTGGCGATGTGTCGTGGACGAAATCCCCTCCGCAAAACTGGCGATCATCGGCAACGGCGAACCTCCATACGAACGCAAGCTCCGCAAAAAGGCGGAACACCTCGCAATCGAATCCAACCTGACCTGGCTGGGCTACGTCAACCACGAGGCCAAGTTCGCCATCTACCGCCGCTCGAAGATGCTGCTGCACGCAACCATCTACGACAACAACGGCATGGTTGCCGCCGAGGCGCTTTGCGCCGGACTCCCCGTCGTTCTTTACGACCTGCCCGCCTTGCGACACGTCTACGACGTCGGCTGTGTCAAAGTTCCCGAAGGCGACTCAAGGCAGTACGCGGAAACGGTGATCAAAATGCTCCATGATCCAGCCTTTGCCGAGCGGATTCGACCAACCCCCGACCAAGTCGAGGCCTTGCGCGAACATTGGCGCTGGTTCAACCGCACCAAGCTTTTCGTTGAATTCCTCTCACGCTTTCAGCATACGGACCGGGAACCTTCAAAAACATGAGCCGCCTGATCTTCATCACCGTCGTCCGAGACCCGGCGATGTACGCGAGCTGCCTTGAGAAAAATCCGCACGCCAACCGCCACCGCCTGGCACCAATCGACAACCGCGCCGACAACCGTCCCATCCCCGTTCGCTACAATGCCTTTCTCGACACTCTCGACGACACGGCAGATGCGTGGCTGATATTCTGCCACGAGGATTTCGAACCGCTCGAAGATGCGCTGCCGCTGCTGGAACACGCAGACCGGAACAGCCTCCATGGCCCCATCGGGGCGCGTATCAGAGTCGTCGCTGGGCTGCTGCATCTCTGGCAGATTGCAGGACATGTCGAGACCTGCGAAAAAGATGGCACAAACCCGCAATCCATTGGGCATCCCGTCCCCGCCGGGACGCTGGTCGATACGTTCGACTGCCAATGCCTCATCGTGCACACCTCGTTGATCGCCCGGCACGCTCTGCGTTTCGATGAAAAGCTTCCCTTCGACCTCTATGTCGAGGACTTCTGCATCCAAGCCATGGAACATCACGGCATCGCATCGCGCATCCTGCCCTGGAAGAGCCGCCATTGGTCAATCCACACCGCCGTTCCGCCCAGCTATGCGCCTGCACTGGCCTATCTCAACAGCAAACGCACCCGACGCAGCTACGCAGGCACGTCCTCTTACATCGGCCAACCGAACGCCATCCAACGGCTCAATGCCTGGGCGAAGGGATGGATTCGAAAAATCTGGCGGTAGACATCGGCGATGGCTCAAAGCCGCCGGGCCGACACCCGGTTCAAATCGACCGGCTGATCCGCCGTGTCGAGGACAAAGCGAGGGACGCCGCCGTAGAATGAAGACCAATCGGTGCAAGGCGGTTGGCCATGCGGCCGTAAGGATGCGGCGTGATAATCATGGAAGATCGCCCTCGCTCTCGGAACCGCCTTTCGGCGGTTCGGGCAGGATCGCGGCATAGCAGGCGCGGAGGCCTTCGCGGAAGACGTTGAAGTTGTAGCGTTCATCAATGAGGCGGCGGCCGTTGGCCGCAAGGCGTTCCCGCAAGTCGGCATCGGCGGCGAGCGTGGCAATGGCGTCCGCAAAAGCCTCCGGATCCGGCGGGGCGAGCAGCGCCGTGGTCTCGTCGAGGATGAGGCGGTTGGCCGGATGGTCCGTCGCCGCGATGGCGCGCGAAACCTTCAGGTAGTCGAGCAGCTTGAGCGGAGTGTTCACGCCGGCGATGCGGGGCGAGAGCAGGATGTCCGCCGCCGCAAGATAGCAGGGCAGCACGTCCGGCGGACGTTTGCCGATGAACGACACGCGCGCGTCGCAATCGCGCTCGGCAAGCCATCCGCGCCACTGCTCGATCTCGGCCTCGCTGCCGCCGATGATGATGAAGCGCAGCCGCGCGTCGCGGGCGAGCGCCGGCGGCATCGCGTTGAACAACAATTCAATGCCCTGGTAGACGGCGAAAGACCCCACGTAAAGGGCGAGAATCTCGTCGTCGGCCTGCGCCATCTCCCGCCGCGCCTTCGCGACGCCCTCGGCGTCGGGCTCCACCAGCGAGGACGGAATGTCGCTGATGTGATGCGCCGGCGTCCCGCAGCCGAGCGCCTCGACCTGCGCCACCAGGCCGGGCCCCGTCCCGATCACGGCATCGACTCGGCGCATGACGAACCGCTCGACGGCCGCATAGGCGCTCATGACGAATCCGCGCTTGTAGCTTTTCGAGTCCGAATGCTTCTCGAAGACCGCCTTGGCGCGGCACAGCCGCGCCAGCGCCAGCGCGATGATCCCGCAGTCCTCCACCCCGTGGACGACGGCGTAGCGATGGCGGCAGATCATCCCGAGCGCCTGGAAGAACATGACGACGTCAAACGCGAGCTTGAGCGGCGAGGGGCCGATCGAGATGTCCTTCGCAAAGAAGAGGTTCGGGGCGCGGACGATCCGCACGCCCGGCACCTCGCGGCGTTCGCCGATCGGAAGCGTCAGGAAATCGACGTCGCAGCCGTTCTGCGCCAGGGCCGCGACGTCGAACCCGAGCCGGATCGGCGAGCCGCGCCATTGGAAGAAGGGCTGCGAGGCGATGAAAAGAACGCGGGGACGACGACTCATGCAATCACCTCCTCGGCGCGGCGGCGCGCCCACGCATCCGCTTCGAGAATGGCGTCGAGCGTCAAAGCCCCCGCCACGGGCGCGCACTCGTCAAGCACCGCCGCCACCGTCTCCCAAATGCCCGGCAAGCGCATCCGCCCCTCGAGGAAGGCGGCCACGGCGACTTCGTTGGCGGCGTTCATCGCTGCGGGCGCGACGCCCCCGGCGGCGGCGGCGCGGCGGACGAGCCCCAGGCACGGGAAGCGCGCCGGATCGGGCTCGCTGAAATGCAGCGTGCCGGCCTGCGACAAATCGAGCCGTGGCAGCGTGTCGTTGCCGACACGCTCCGGCCAGGTCATGGCGTACTGGATCGGCAGCCGCATGTCCGGCACGCCCAACTGCGCAAGCTGGGCGCCGTCCGTGAACTCCACCAGCGAATGGACGATGCTCTCGGGATGCACAAGCACCGCGATGCGGTCGACCGGAATGTCGAAGAGCCAGCGCGCCTCCAGGATTTCAAGGCCCTTGTTCATCATCGTCGCGGAGTCGATGGTGACCTTCGGCCCCATCTTCCAGCGCGGATGGTCGAGCGCCTGCTCGACCGTCACCGTCGAAAAATCAAGCTCGGGACGCCCGGCAAAAGGGCCGCCCGACGCCGTCAGGATGAGCCGGCGGACGTTCCCCTCGACCGGACGCCCCGGCGCCGCGCCGGGGCGGTTGCGGACGCACCAGGGCATGCGTCCGGAATCCTGGATCGCCTGGAAAAGCGCGCTGTGCTCGCTGTCGATGGGAAGCAGGTTGATACCCATCTCCTCGCAGCGGCGGCAAACCACCTCGCCGGCGGAAACGAGCACCTCCTTGGTGGCGATGGCGACGTCGTGGCCGGCGTCGATCGCCGCCAGGACGGGCTTGAGCGCCGCCATGCCGACGATCGCGCAAACGACCAAATCGACGTCCGGGCGCGAGGCAAGCTCGCAGAGACCTTCAACGCCCTCGAGCACCTTCACGCCAGCCGGCGCTTGATCTCGCGCACGCGATGCCGCCTCGGGATCGAGCAAAGCGATCGTGCCGATCTGGAATTCGGCCGCTTGCTCAAGTAGCAAATCGGCGCTCGACGCCGCCGCCGCGCCGACCACGTTGAAGCGGCCCGGCAACGATTCGACGATCTTCAGCGCGTTGCGTCCAATCGACCCCGTGCTGCCCAGTATGACGATGTTCTTCACCGGCCCGACTCCTTTCGCCGCTTTCCGTGTTTCGATGGATCGTAGAGATTGAGCGTGTCGTAATCCACACCGGAAAGCTCAACGACATCCTCGAAATAACGCCAGTTTCCAAACTCCTCGGGATAGTGCAAATCGAGCGAAAACGCCACGACCATCCCGCGGGCGGCGGCGCCGCGCAACAGCGGAACGTCATCCTGCAACTGCGGAACGTGCGCATTGATTTCGATCCCCAGGCCACCGCGATGCAGCCGGTCGAGCGTCTCGTCGATCAGCTCCGCCGGCAGCGGCTTCTCAGGCGTGGAATGCGCCCGCAGATGGCGCAGCGGATGGCCAACAATGTCGGCTGGCAGATTCAGAATTCGATCAACCTGCTCGAAATGGCGCTCCACCCACTTCTCCGGCTCCCCGGGGTTGTGGTGGATGACGGCGATCACGATGTCCATGCCATCAAGCACGGATTCAGGCAACGCCGGCCGCCCCTCGCGATCCGTCTCGACCTCCATTCCCCAGAAAAAGCGCTCGCCATCTCGAAAGCTCCGCCCAAATTCACGATACGCTTCAACCCGGCGAGCCGTCTCGCCCGAAGCCGCAAAACGGTCGAGAATCGAACGGTCGTCATACCAGGCGTGCGGCCAGGCCAGCACCGGATCGGGGATGGCGATGGAAAACGCATGGTCTGTAATCGCAAAGCCCGCCCAGGCCTCGGGCTCGCGCTCCAGCGCCGCGCGATACCGCGCGATGGAAAGCCCCGGCGTGGGGCAAAGCGAAAATCGCGGATGGCAGCCCGTGTGGTTGTGCCAGCTCGTCCAACGGCGCGACGGCTTTCGATCAGGACGAAGCCCCCGATAGATGAAGCTCTCATGGCTCACTTCGCCGCGTCTCCCATCGCCTTGAGAAATGCCACGGCATACGTGTAGCACGCTTCGGCCTGTGAAAGCGAAAACGATTCGTTGGGCGCATGGATGCGATCCTGCTCAAGTCCGAAGCCCACAAGCAGCGGATCCGCACCTGCCGCCGCAGCCAACGCGCCGATCACATGGATTGATGCTCCCCCATAGCGCACAATAGCCCCACGGGGATCGATTTCGCCCAGCAATTGACGGGCAAGCGCAATCGCCGGCGAATCAAGCGACACGCGAAGCGCCTCGGTTCCCGGCTCCAAAAAGACCAGTTCAAGTCGCAAGCCGGGTTTCACACGCGCTTCAAAATGTCGCCGCAACGCGGCGACACAACTCGCTGGCGTCTGCCCCGGCACCGTGCGCATCGAGAGCTTCACCTCGGCCCAGGCGGGGATGATCGTCTTGCCACCCTCCCCGGCATAGCCGCCGTGAAACCCATTGACCTCGATCGTCGGCAGGAGCCGCCCGCGAATCTCGGGCGCGACCCCCTGCGGACCGCCCACCGGCGGCACGCCCGTCTCGCGCTGGTAGGCCACAACGTCAATGGGGTCTTCCATCACCAAGGCGATTTCCTCCGCCGTCGGCTCGCGCATGCCGTCGGTGAATCCCTCCACGGCGATCGAACCATCCTCATGATGCAAGGAGGCGACAATGGAAGCCAGCTCCGTGACAGGGTTCAGCGCCAGCCCCCCGTGTCCGCCGGAATGCAGATCGCGACGCGGCCCATGAAGCCGAAAGGAAATGCTGCTCACCCCGCGCAATCCACCCGTAATGGCCGGACGTCCATCCGACGCCATCCCGGTGTCTGCAACCATCAGCACATCGGCCTTGAAACGCGCCGGCTCGGCGGCGACGACCTCAAGAAGGAAAGACGAGCCGCTCTCCTCCTGCCCTTCGAGAACGATCAAGAGATTTGGCAACGGCTCCCCGGATTCGAGGGCGGCGCGAATGCCCTGCAAAGTCCACCAAATCTGCCCCTTGTTGTCCTGCGCACCACGCGCATAGACCCGATCGCCGCGCAGCGTCGGCTCCCAAGGCCCCGTTTCCCACAATTCGATCGGATCGGCCGGCTGGACGTCGTAATGCCCGTAGAACAAAACCGTCTTCGCGGCAGGGTTCGGACTCTTCCACGTCGCATGGACGATGGGCGGAACCTCCGAATCCCCCAGCAGCTCGACCGTGAACCCGAGCGCGACAAGCTCCTCGCGCAGCCATTCCGCGCAACCCTTGCAGTCGGGCAAGTGCTTCGGATCGGTTCCAACCGACGGAAACCGCAAAAATTCGTACCATTTTTCGCGATTCGCTTCAAACCATTTCATTTTCATTTTCCTTCCCATTACTTCTTTCGACCGTCATTCGCGGTTTCTTGAAGAGAAGTGTACGCCACAACAGATTCTTTGGAGGAGGCGCACCAAGCTTGACAATGTCAATGAAACCGGAAGCTTCTGCTCCCCCGGTTGAGATCGGACCCGAGAAAAACCTGGAATCCCCTAGCTCGATCACACCTTCCGGACGCTTGTCAGGGAACGCCTTGTCCCCGTATCCAAACACAAGCATGTTGACTTCATCCACATATTGAGACAGGTACTTGTTCAAATCCAAAGCTGTCGTTTTCGAGATGTAATCAGCCAACACGTCTTGCAGTATCCAAATGGTCTTGCCTCCCCAAGCCATCCCGATCTGAGACTTGACAAAAAGCTGGCTGACCATCCGCGCCCAAACTTGACGGTAATTGATGTCGGGGCCTTCATGATTCATGCCGTTTTTCACAGCGTCTTCAACCGCCATTGCGATTTGCGTTCGCTTTTCCTTGTCCCCCCCTGAAGTGCTGGACGTCATCACTTCGACGATGACCACGGGATCCGAAGGAAAATCCTCAATCCAAGTCTCCTTCCCGCGTCTCGAACAGGTATAGCCATTCTCCTTGGCCTTTTGCACAACCTTTGCTTCAGACTCGCCAAGCAACGCACTGCCTTCTTTTGCCGAGATTCGCCGCTTCCCCGCAATGACGTAATCGAAGGTGTAATCAAACACCTTTGTTTCGTCATCTTTCGTGGACACCTTTGCCTTGAGCTTCACTTCGGACCATATTCGAAGCGTTTCAGAAGCGCTGGATCCCGAAAGCTCCAGCAACTTATCAAGCACCGCTCTTTGATGCTGCATCTGTCCAGCTCTGCAAGCGAACAGCCGACGAGGACACACCAGCCAAGGCTGCCCAAGCGGCGACGGCCTCAACGAACAAACACCGGATTGGATAATCCGCTTTCCTGGGAAAAACGGCTTCAACCCAACATGTTTCTCAAGATCGATCTTTGAGAGATAGCGATTTCCCCCGCCATCGCACTCAGCGTCCATGAATGGGCAATGTGCCTTCGAGAAATTCAACTTGGCTTCTTCCGTCCAGTTGTCAAGGGGATAGCCGAACAGTTCGAAAATCTTACTCATGGAGACAGTCCTTAATTCGTTTAGCCAGCACGCGAGCAAGCGGAGGCGGAACGGAATTCGCCACTTGCCGATGTTGATCGAGATTCTTAACGGAACCTGTCCGCGAACGGATAGGCCCCTTCAAAACATAATCGTCTGGATAGCCATGAATCCGCATGTATTCACGGGGGGTCAAATAACGATCCTCGGTGGGATGAAAGAAAATCTCCCCGCAACGCAGCGTGTTTGCCGGGTTTTTCCTGTGCATGCGTAGGTACTTGGTCGTGTCCTTTGGAGTAAGTCCGCAAATCAAGTCTTCGCCCAACATCGTTTGCGCGGCAAGATACGACCCTTCCGGGACATGGGCAATACGCTCTCGATCGCGATTTGGCGTAACGTCCACATGGCTGTCAAGCCGATCATGAAAAGTCGTTCCTTTGATCTTCCTGTCTGGAATGCCCAATCCAGAAATCGCCTCGCCAACGGTTCTATAGGGAAGCAATGGGAAAAGTCCGTTGGCTTCTTTCGGCTCCGCATGGGTTGGAGCAGGAAACTCAAAATGATTTCTCCCCCGTGTCGCCACTACGAAAAGCCTTTCGCGCAATTGCGGTACGCCATGGTTCGCGGCTAAAATGACACGCCACTTGGGGATGTACCCTATTGACTCCAAACGGTCGACAAATTCTTCGAAAACGCCGCCTTTCCTTCCATGGGCGTCTCTTGCGGAAAGCAGCCCCTTTACTTGTTCAAGCAGAATCATGCATGGCTGAAAATATTCTGCAAAACGTATGATCTCGAACAAAAACGGCCCTCGATCGTCCGCCAAGGCCAATTGCTTCCCCGCGAACGAAAAAGACTGGCACGGAGGACCGCCAAAAAGCAGGGACAATTCGCCAGGATGCAGGTCGATCTCATTCGCCAGAGCCTCCGGTTCCAGTGTCCGAATGTCCACCTCGTAAACACGAGTTTTAGAGCCGTCGGCCTCGATATTGGCACGCAGTGTCTCGCATGCGTATCGATCCATCTCGACGCAGGCCTCAATTTGAAACCCCGCCTGGCGGACTCCAATGTCCATTCCGCCCGCGCCGGAAAAAAGGGAAATCGCACGAAGAGCCTTTGCCTTCTCCCTCGCCTTCATGTCTCCTCTCCTCGCGAAGCAAAATCATGAATCGTCGCAAAATCATGAATCGTCCCGAGTCCGAAAAGCGTCAAATCCGGCTCGATGCTGCACGGAATATCCAGCCCTTCCAGCGCCCAGGCGGCATAGCCTCCCGTGGCGCAGAGCACGGTGTCCGCCCCGATGGATTCGCGGATGTATCCCGCAATCTCGCGCACCATGCCGCGATGGCCGAGCTTCGCGCCAAGCTTCATCGCATTCTCGGTCGAATCGCCGCGAAGCGGCATGTCGCCGCCAAGATCGACCCGGGGAAGCTGCGCGGTCTTCTCGTAAAGATAGCCGGTCATCAACGGCAGCCCCGGCGCAATGACGCCGCCGACGTAATTGCCGTCTGGATTGACGACGTCGAAAGTCAGCGCCGTGCCGAAGTCGGCCACCATCACCGGCGCCCCGTGACGCGCAAACGCCCCGGCGGCATCGGCCAGGCGATCCGCGCCGATCTGGCTCGGATGCGGATAGTCGATGCCGATCGGCATCGGGGAATGGCAGGAAAGAATCTCCAGCTCGATGCCGAAAACGCGCTTCAGCATCCACGCCCATTGCGGGTTCTGCGCCGGCACGACGGAAGCGAGGATGGCGCTGTCCGCCGTCTCGGCGCCGGCGGCGAGAAGCGCCTTCTCGACCGCGATGGGATCCTTGACGCCGCCGTCCAGCGCGGCGATGCAGGAAACGCGCCCGTCCTCCCAGCGTCCGATGCTGGTCGAGGTGTTGCCGGTGTCAATGACGATGCAAGCCATGGCTAATTCCCTCCTTCTTCTGATGCTGACGGCGGAGCCGCCGCAGGCTGCGCGGCGGGTTTCGCGGCGGGCTGCGCAGCCAGCCGCGTCTCGCGTTCGCGAGAAATGAAGACAAAATCCGAGGCACCCCGCTTCTGCCGGGAGCCCGCCGAGCGATAGGCGTCCACCAGCCCGCCGCCATCCTCCTGGTCGATCCCCACGCTGTGGAGCCGCCACCCGTCGCCATCGCGCGCATAGACCAGCCGCGTCGCGGCATCCTTCGCAAACGGATCGACGAGATCCCCCGCCTCCAGCAGCCCGGTGGCGAGCAACGCGTCGAGCGAGTCGGGAAAGGCGCCGGTGGTCTGCCGAACCCACTGAAGCGCGGTGTCGATGCGCGCCACGCGCAGCTCCAGCAGCAACCCGGGGCCGGCGACATACCCCAGCGCGGCGGTCTTCAAGTACGCCGACGCAACGGCCGCCCCAACGGGATCGCGCGTCCAAGGCGGTCGCGAAGTCCCGCGACACCATTCCGGGAGCCCGACGAGCAGGCCATCCGGCGCATAGGGCCCGACGGCGTTATGGACAAGCCGCGAAAACAAGGCGTCCAGATTCGCCTGCGTGACCGCCTCCGTGCCGCCGAGGCGATAAATCATGGATGCGCGGCGGTCGGGCTTGGCGTTTGGCGCGTTCGTCCCCGCCATCTGGGCGTACATCGCGACGATGGACTGGCGGATCGACACCCAGTCGGCGAAAAGCGCCGCATCCACATCGCCGACCTGCTGCTCCAGCGCCCGCAGACGGGCGATTTGCGCCACGCAATCCGTGCGGTTCGACCAGGCGACCGGCGCCATGATCTGCTCGCGGACGACGAGCATCGCACTGTTGAGCGCCGCCGCACGGCCGATCATGCCGCCCCCCAACGTCAGCTTGAGCGACTGCCGAAGCAGGTTGTAGCGAATCTCGGCGGCGGCGGCGTTCGTCGGGTTCTGCCGGAGCAAATCGGCGGCGACGTAGCAGCCCAGCAAGGTGATTTCATTGTTCAGCCCGGCAACGGTGTTGTAGGCCACCGACCCCGCCGAAGGGTCGAGACCCTCGACGGAGCCCAGCACCTCGGCAAACGCCGTGCGCGTCTTCTCGAATTCCTTCAGCCGCGCATCGATCAGCGGATACGCCGCCCCCGACTCGATTCCGGCCGCCTGATAGGCATGGTACTCCGCCACAAGATCCTGATCCGGCTGCTGCAAGCCATCCAAGACCGCCGCAAACGATTCCGGCGTGGCGCAGGCCGCCCATCGGTCGCCACGACCGCCCGCCGGATCATAGGCGACGCCCGGCGCAGGCGTCGGCCACGCATGGCGATCCACCCCGCGCATGTAGAAAAACCGCCCGACCAAAAAGACAAGAAGAAGAGCGACGATCACCCAGGCTGTTTTGCGCCGCCGCGCCCGCTTTGCATTGTCCTTCACACGCATCGATTCCGTCCTTTTCAAATAACCTTGAATTGTAGCAGATCACACCGCGCCACGCAAACATCCACTCACTCAATACCAGGGGACACTCAATACCATCGCGGTAGGGGACGCCCGTTGCCGAGCGCCCCCCCCGCACAGATCCCGACGTGCGGGATTACCGCACCGGGATCTTCGGAACTGCTCGCTTTGCACTCGGCCTTATTGCCGATTCGCCATTCCCCGCAGTGAGGTTTGCAACGTTTTGTTTGACGGCCTTGCATATCCGTCGGCTGTTTCCTTTGCGGGCTGCGCAGCCCCGCCGCCCCCTTCCCCGTGTGATCGGCTCTCCCGTCTCGGAGTACTATGAGGCGGTCTGGCTCCTGCCACCGCGTCGCTTCACCTTCCCGTTGGGTTCGGTGTCGCTACCACGCCCCCAGTGGGCGTGGACGATGGCGGGCCTCCCAAGTTCCCGTTCGCTTCTCTCTCCACATGCCGTGCGCCAGTGGCGCGCAGGGGACACCAAAAACATCGCATAGGGGACAGACCCCAAAAAAAATGCCAAACTCCAGTTGCTTCTGCCATTCCAAGCAGAAACATGTACCTACGATTCCGTTCGGTGACGACAATTTTTCGTGCTCTTACCATAAATCACGAGCATTCCAGCCGATTGATGGCACACTTCAAGTCGCCCTGCCACAATCTCGATGTTTTCTGTGTTTTTGACAGGTTTCAACCGTGTTTTTGCCCAGCAGGTGATGAAGCCCACGTCTGTGGTCTCTTTGTCTAGACGTTAACGGCTGGATTTTCCGATCTTCCAGCTAAACGGTTTGACGTCTTGAACTAGGCAATGTGCGATTTTGGCACGCTCAGCTCACCGCCGCCGCGCAATGGTCGAGCCGTGTAGAGATCCAAATCGTCGCAACCTGCACATTTTCGCTTGGTGTCCTTCCCCGCAGCAAGACGTTTGACGATTTCTATCACAAATCTGGCTGGCCCCACTGCAACGCCATGGCTAAAATAGCGCACTTTGCAACGGATTGCCTCAAAAAGAGACACCGGCTTGCCTTCCTTGATTGCCGCATTGACACGGGCGGCATCGAAATCCTGTGCGTCTTCAGAGTTGTGCCTGACAATGTTCGCCGTAATGGCGTCAATAGATGCGGGCGCATCGACATGTCCTTCCATCGCAGCATCGCAGGCGGCAAGCGCAATATCAAACGATACGGCTTCCTTGCGTCCGAGTGCCGCGCCGACAAGACTGCACATGCCTTTGCGAGCGAAAACCTTGCCTTGCTTTGCAGCGCCGTAGCCAGACCACTGATACTCGCCGGGATCCCCGACGACATCGGCGCGGACGGGATTCAGGTTGATATAGGCGGCGACGGTCATCAATGTGCCGTAGTCGGGCGAAAGGAGGATGCTTTTGAATCGCGAGCCCCAGATCGTGCCGCTGTGCTCGTGGCGGTCGTTGTACATCATCGAGAACGCCTCCTTGAACGTCTTGCAGAACTGCGAGAGGTCGTACATGCGCCGCCGCAGCGCTTCCTTGGCATCGACCAACTTGAACTCCAAGCCTTTGCTCTCCCAAAGCTCCCACTCGCCCAGGATGCGATCCGTCTTCGTCTTGCCATAGAGCAGACGCATACGCCGGACGAGTTCCTCGTCGTCGACATGCCTCGGCAACGGGACTTTCACGAGAATGTGGAAGTGGTTGTCCATGAATGCGTAAGCTAGGATGTCAACGCCGGAGAAACCTGCAGCGGCATTCATCAACCACTCCAGTCGGTTCTTCTCATCGGCATCAAGCAAAAATCTCTGGCCCGAGATTCTGCTGATGACATGGTAAATCCCTTCCCCTTTCGCAAGGACTCTTGGCAGTCTCATGATGCACCTCTTTCGTTTGGATTTAGACGCTTTGGGTGGCGTTTGGGAGCAGAATAGCAGATGCGGCAGCCGACTGCAAGCACAAAATAGGGGACAGACCCTAAAAACCAGCAAAAAAATGAAATTGGTTCGTTGCGCAGTTGCGAATTGGGCGCGGAAAGTGTAGAATCACAAGTCACAAAAGCCCATCAACCGAAACCTCGGTAAATGACATGCCCCTGAAAATCCATTCCACCCTGCCGATCCTGGCCGTCTGCCTTGCGCTGCAATTCGCGCCAACAAGAGCCGACGCCGCAACGGCGCCAATCGTCCGCGACGTGTCTGTCGTCAGCCAGACAGCGGACATTCCGCTGGACGAGTCGTTCGTGCGCACCCACATCGCCACACAAGTCGGAATGCCCCTGGACCGCAACGTCGTCTCCAGCGACGTGCGCCGACTCCTCGACTCCAAGCGCTTCGCCTACGTCGGCACGACGATGGAAGAAGTCGAAGGCGGTGTGCGAGTGATCTATGCCGTGGCGACACGTCAACGCATCGTGGGCAAAATTGTGTTTGAAGGGCTCGAAGGACTCAGGCAGTCCCGCGTTCTGGAGGATCTCGGGCTTCGTTCGGGCGATTTCGCGGACGACCAAATCGCAAATGCCGCCGCCGAACGCCTGCGGCAGATGTATGTCGAAAAGCGCTACGTCGAGGCACGAGTCGAGGCCGTGCTTGAACCCGTCCTCGACAACCCGGGTGCCGTTCGCCTCAAGTTCGTGATCGACGAAGGAAAGCGCAGCCGGATCAACCTGATCCAGTTCACCGGCGTCACGGCCATCCCCGAGCGACACCTCCGGCGCGCCAGCGGGCAATCCCCCTGGTGGAATCCATCGGGATGGTTCTCAAAGGTGCGCGTCGGCGACTTCGACCTCGAAATCATGAAGGCGGACATCCGTAAGCAATACCTCGACAAGGGGTATCTCGACGTCAAGGTCTCCGACCCGGTCAAACAGAAGACCGGCCGCGAATGGGACATCGCGTTCGATATCGACGAAGGTGCGCTTTACCGCGTCGGCGAAATCGAGCTGCGCGGCATCACGCTGTTCCCGGAAACGGAGGTCGCCAAAGCGATCCCGCTTGCCCGAAACGACGTCGCTGGGCTCGCCGCCATCGAATCGGCGCGCAAGTGCGTTCGCGACTTCTTCTCCTCTCGTGGCTATGTAGACACCCGGGTGCAAACCGCCACGTACCCCAGCGACGAACCCGGCACCCTGAACATCGTCTTCACCGTCGAGGAAGCGCCCCTCGTCAGCATCCGCAACATCCTCGTGCGCGGCAACACCTCGACCCGCGACAAGGTCGTCCGCCGTGAAATCCTGCTCAATCCCGGCGAAATCTACAACGGCGTGCTTGCAGACCGCAGCCAGAACCGCCTCAGAAACCTTGGCTACTTTGCCGACGTGCGCCACTACGACCTCCCGGTAGACCCCGATACGCGCGACCTGGTTTACGAGGTCGAGGAACAAAGCACCGGCTCGTTGATGCTGGGCATGGGCTATTCCTCCGTGAACCACTTGATCGGCCTTTTCGAAATCTCCCAGAGCAACTTCGACATCACGAACTTCCGCAACTTCCGCGGTGGCGGCCAAAAGGCGCGCTTGAGCATCCAGGCCGCTTCGGACGCAACCGACTTCGAAGCCTCCTTCATCGAACCCTGGTTCCTCGATCGGCGGCTCGCCCTCGAAATCGACGCCTTCCTGCGCAACCGTGGCTACAATGAATACGACGAAACCCGCGCCGGGTTCTCGACGGGGCTTTCCCGTCACGTCCCCATGATCGGACGCATGGGGCTTGCCTACACCTTCCAGCATGTCAGCCTTGACGACGTCCTGGAAACGCCGCTCCACCTTGCGGACGACCCGGCCGTCCCGTTCTCCTACCTCGACGAGGACGACGGCTATCTGCTCGGTTCGTTGCGTCTCTCCTGGATCTACGACACCCGCAACAAGCCGATGGTGCCGACCCAGGGCACACGCGCCATCGTCCATGGCACACTCTACAACGCCGTCTTCGGCAGCGACTACGACTTCTACGAAATCGACGCCCGCTTCCGCAACTACCAGCCGCTCTGGTACGGGCACGTGCTCGCCTTCTACCTCCGCGCCAGCGTCGTCGATTCCTACGGCAGCGACGACATCCCCATCGGCAACCGCTACTTCCTCGGCGGCGGACGCTCCGTGCGCGGCTTCCGCCACCGCGCCGTCGGCCCCAAGGCCTCGCCCGACGAACCGCCCGGCAACACCCGCTACCACCCGATCGGCGGGCAGACGAGGCTCGAAGCCACCATCGAATACACCATCCCCCTCTTCACGTTCCTGCGCATGGCCGCGTTCTACGACATCGGCAACGTCTGGGCCGATCCCTACGACTTCGACCTCGGCGAATACGCCTCCAGCATCGGCGGCGGACTCCGCCTCGACATCCCCGGCTTCCCCATGCGCATCGACTACGCCACCGCACTGGAAAAGGACGACGACCTGACGCGCGAGCGCCGCCTCGTCTTCTGGATCGGATTCGACGACTAGCCCGCAAGCCCCCATTTGTAAAATGACACTCAAACCGGATCATGACGCCCTCCCCTTCATCGCCTTCGCCGTTGGCGCGGTGACGGCGCTCCTCGGCATCCTCGGCCTCGCCGCGCCCTCCCGCGCCCGCAAACTCTGGACGGCGTTCCCCCGCAGCGTCTGGCCCGGGCGCATCCTCGCCGTCATCGCCCTCGCGTGGTCCGCCCTCTGGATCTGCGTCATGCCGCTGGGCCCGCTCGTGTTCCTGCGCAACCTGCTCTGGCTCCTGCTGCCTCTTGCCATCGCCGCCACCTGGATCTACATTCCCGACCTGCTCGCATGCCGCGCCGTCGGCGCGCTGCTCATGCTCGTGCCGGTCCCGATGCTCTCGACCGCCGCCTGGCATCCCTCGCCTTGGCGCTACGTCATGATCGTCTACGCCTACGCCATGATCGTGGCGGGCATGTTCTACATCTCCCTCCCCTGGCTCCTGCGCGACCACATCGACTGGATCCACCGCACCCCCCAACGCGCAAAAGCCATCGCCGCCGCCGCGTCCGTCCTCGGCCTCCTGCTTGTCGTCCTCGCTTTCACCGCGTTTTCCGTTTAGGACGATGGAGCCCAGCGGCCAGCGGCTAGTAGCCGAAAGGCCACACACTCACTCCCACGCTCACTCCCCCACTTGCTCACACACTTGCTCTTCTTACGCTTACTCCCACACTTACTCGCCTACACTTACTCGCCTACACTTACTCGCTCTACCCTTGCTCCCACCTCTCTAGCCTCTAGATCATCTAGATCATCTAGATCATCTAGCCGCTCTAGAACCCCTCGCTGCTTCTCTTCGACAAAGTTTCCTGAAAGCCACTCATCACTCATCATTCATCATTTCAAAGTTTCCCTCCGGCCCCCAATTTCAAATTTCCAATTTCAAATTTCCATTCCAACTCATCACTCATCACTCATCACTCCCAAAAATGAAACCCACCCCCATTCTCGCCGCAAGCCTCTGCGCCGCCTTCTGCCTCGGCGCAATCCTGCTCCATTCCGGCTGCGAATCCGCAGACGACTATGGAATAGAAATATCCCAGACATCGCATGAAGTGACCGCCGTCGGACAAACGGTCGGCCTGACAGCCTCGGGCTGGTCCGACTACCTGTGGACGCTTGAAAATTCCTCGTACGGACGCTTGAACCGCACGACCGGCGCGACGGTCGTCTATACCGTCACGTCAATGCCGACGAACAGCTCGGTGGAGGTCACGATCAACGTGAAGGGCATGGGCACTGGCGCCACCTCCGCTTCAAACACATCGAGCACCGTCACAGGATCGACAACCATCAAACATACCGTCGCCAAACCCAAGACGACCACTAATTCAAAACCTAAACCTAAAATCACAGTAGATCCAGATTTCAAAGAAGTCACCGCCGTTGGTGAAGTCGTTGACCTTAAAGCTACAGGAGGAACGGACTACGTCTGGACGTTAGACCCCCCAGAGGGCTGGGGACGTCTTAGACGAACCCCTGGCAAAAGTGCATCAGCTACATACATTGTCGAGCAACTACCGACAAACGCTCCTTCAAAGCGCGTTATCATCACCGTGTCCGACCCCAATTCCACCGACACGAAAGCGGGAACCTCTGAAATACGACACGTCAAACCGTAATCGAACACCCCCTCACCCCCACCTTCCAAAGGCGAAACATGAAACAGACTCGAAAACGACACTTCATCCTCCTTTCACTCGCCCTCATGGCGCTGTCGGTTCTTTTTCACGGCTGCGAGACCGCCGAGTCCTACGCCGCGGAAAAGGACGTGGAACCCAGCGCAAGCCCAAGCAGCAACGACAGACGGGACAACGACCGGTACAACCCCGATGTTGGCGGCGGTGCCGCGCAACCCGGGGCTGTGAACCCGCAGATCACCTGGGATACGAGCATCCAGAACTACAGCCTTACAATAGACCCTCCAAACCCGACAATCTCCCAAAACAGCAACTCCGTGACCTTGACCGTGAAGAATCCCAAGCCCGGTTGCACATACAGGTGGGAGGTGAAGGACGCTAATCTCGGCAAAACAGACCCCCAGTCTGCCGACGGCCAACAATGCATCTACACCGGAACCCGGTTCACAGGCCAGCAACAGGAAGTTCGGGTAACAGAATTTCGAAACAACATCAAGACCTCCAACTACGGCTGGGCGCGAGTGACCCACCAAGCAGCCCCCTGAAGAACTAGCCGCTAATCCCTGCCGCGAAGCGGCCTGTGTTTTGACGCTGGACACTTGAAATTTGAAATTGGGGACGTGGCGGCTGCGCCGAGTGGGGCGAGTGCGGAGCCTCGCGTTCCCGGGGCTGAAGCGCACCGCGCCAAGGCGTCGGCGAATGGCGGCCCGCCGGGACGGCGGTCTCCAGCGTGTCGGCGTCTCGTTCGCCCATCATGGGTCGTGTCGCTGGAGACCGCGGTCTCCGCGGGCAAACGGCAAAGGGGCACGGGTTTTCCAACCCGTGGGCGCAACCACGGACAGGAATGTCCGTGCCCCTGGTTCCGAGGCGCCCTTCACGGCGTTCAGGGCGAATGGCGGCCCGCCGGGACCGCGGTCTCCGCGGGCAAACGGCAAAGGGGCACGGGTTTTCCAACCCGTGGGCGCAACCACGGACAGGAATGTCCGTGCCCCTGGTTCCGAGGCGCCCTTCACGGCGTTCAGGGCGAATGGCGG
>JBMNOD010000124.1:0-5932 GCA_050942875.1 Kiritimatiellia bacterium | reverse complement strand
TCGACGGCTCGGCGATTCCCGAGCAATTCGCCGATTGGGCCGCCCCGTCCGATCTCGCCGATCTGGCCGGCTGGCCCTGGATTACCGCCATCGCCACCGTCTCCGACTACACGCCGCTGCCCGGCGACGACAACCCGCTCGCCGCCCTCGATTCCGTCCGCACCGAATCGCGCCACCTCGTCCGCAATGGCGCGGCGACGTGCATCGGGCGCACGTGGTTCATCCACACCGTCGGCACGGACGCCGCGGGCCGCGCCTTCGCGACCGTGAAGACGATCCGCGCCTGTTCCCCGTCCGCCGCCCTCGACGACCCCGGCAACGCCGTCTCGACCTCCACCCGCTTCGACGCGGACGCCCCCGGCATCCCGCTGCTCCTGCGCGGCCGCCCGCTCGAATCCACCGACGAAGACGGCGTGACCACCGCCTGCGACTACGCCCTCGGCGACTACGACCCCGCCACCCGCACCTTCACCCCCGGCGGCTCCGAAACCGCGCTCCGCACCGTCGTCACCCAGACTCATCACTCATCACTCGCCACGCATCACTTCCCGACGCAGTCGGAGACCATCCAGGACGCCGCGCACGGCACGACGCTCTACTCCGCGACCCTCCTGCAATCCACCGGCGCCACCCTCGACTGGCGGGCGCACGCCTACGACGACAGGAACCGCCTCCGCTCCACGCTTCACTCCGACGGCTCCACCTCCACCAACGCCCACTCCTGCTGCCGCCTGCTCTGGACGCAGGATCGCAACGGCTTCAAGACCCTCCGCTCCGCCGAAACCGGCAAAGACCACCTCTACTATGCCATCGAAGAGGTGTCGTTGCGCGAAATCACAGAAAGGGCGTCGGCGTTTCCACCTTTCGCCAGCGGGTTCAGGGTGACCCAGCACTTCATGGACGCGCTCGGTCGCGAGACCAACACGGTCGTGAGGACTTCGCTTGACGAGGGCGCGGCGGCGATTCCGACATTCTCAGGCCCGCCCATTCCCTGTTTCACCGAGACGACGCTTTACCCGCATGGAACTTCCGACTACAGCGTTCAAACCGACCGGCTGGGCGTCCGCACCCTGTCGGCAACCATGGCCTCGGCGCAGTGCGAGACAACCGTGACCCAGACGTTCAGCCCAACCAATTACGTCACGCCTTCAACCGTGTCCACCAACATCTGGCACCGCAACGGACATTCGATTTCCGAGCAGCACTGGGAAGGACAATGGACGAGGGAATCGCAGTTTGCGGATTACGATGAAGAAGGAAGGCGGTTCGACATTTCCGTCACGGAGGCATCCGACTACACGATACCGGTCACGAACCGCATTTCCCGTTATGATTTTCTCGGGCGGACGGTTCTCACGGTCACGCCGACGGGCACGGCCTCCAACGTCTACGACGGGGCGACTTCAAGACTCGTCTCCACAACGTCGTCCACGCCGTCCACGTCGTCCACGACGACCTTTCTCTACAACGACCTTGGCGATCAGGTCGGCGCTCTTAAGCACGGGATTGCGGATGAGTCCGAAACCCGCTACGAAAGCATCGACAGCGAAATCTGGCGGGTGACGACCCAATCCCGCACCGTTGGCGGCGCGACCTGCGGCGTCTCCGTTGTCCGCTCCCAGATGACGGGGCTTTCAAACTCGCTCAGAAGCCGGACGGTCTCCACAGCCGCCAACGGCATGACATCGGTCTCCGCCTCCTCGTTCGACCCCGACACGAAGATTCTCGCCACGACGATGCAAACCGGCGACGCCACCCCGTCAACGACCTTGAGCAAGTACGGCGTCGTCATCGAAACGCAAAACCGCTCCGCCCGAACCCTCTACTACCACGACGCCTTCCTCCTGCCCCATCAAGTCTGGACATGCAATCCCGGCGACGAATTGCTGACGCTGCGGCATCTGGGGGAAATCGACGAAAGGACATGGCAGCCGCTCAGTACAGTGACCCGCCTGGGGGAAACGGAAGATTGGATCCATGAAGAGACGACCTACGACGCCTTCGGCCAGGTTGAAACGAAGACCGACGACCTTGGCAACAGCACGACCCTTGCCTATGACGTTTTCGGCCGGACGGTCGCCGTGTCGGGAGCCGCATATCCCGTCCGCTACGGCTATGATACAATGGGGCGCATGAAGGAAATGCGCACGACCCGCAACGGCTCGTCCTTCGACGCGACCCGCTGGCTTTACAATCCCGCGACGGGGCTCGTCACGAACAAGCTGCATGCCGATGGTTCGTCCATCGCCTATGCGTACACCGACGACGGCAAGCCGCTTCGCACAACTTGGGCGCGGGATGCCTGGAAGGAAAACGTCTACGGCTCCGACGGCCTGCTGGTCGGCGTGTCGTACTCCGACGCCACGCCTTCCGTTTTCATGGCCTACAACGACCTCCGGCATCTTGTCGCCGCGTCAAACTCCGTCGCACGGTACGCCTGTCTGCACACGAACCTCGGCATCGCGACCAACGAAACCGCCTCCATTGCCGGAAGTTCGCACGTGATTGCACGAGGGCTTGACGAACATCAGCGTTTGCGGCAACTGACTGTCGACGGCGGGGTCTCGGCCACCTATTCCTACGACAATGAAAACCGCCTCTCGGAGGTTTCAAACGCCGTCTTCTCCGTCGCCTACCGCGACACGTCCGACGGGCATGATGCAGGCTATTCGGTGGCCTTGACGAATGGCGTCGTGCTTGCCCGCGACCTGACCCGCGACCCCTACCGTCGCAGTTTGGTAACGGCCATCACTAACACCGTCAACGGCACGGCGACGGCTCCATTAGTCTACGACTACGACACCCTCGCCCGCGTCACCAGCCGTAACGCCGACACCTTCGACTACAATGCCCGCTCTGAAGTTACAGCGGCGTCCGTTCAGTCAAACGCCTTCACCTACGCCTACGACAGCATAGGGAACCACACGGTCGCCACGGTCAACTCTGACACAACAACATATACGGCTAATAGCCTGAATCAATACGCAACTATTGACACCATCACACCAAGCTATGATGCTGACGGCAATATGACGTGGGACGGGCGTTTCCGCTATGCGTATGATGCCGAAAACCGCCTGATTGCAGCATATTCCAACAATGTCTGTGTTGTCTCAAACGCCTACGACCACATGAGCAGGCGCGTGGTGAAGTGGACACCAAGCCACACAACCACTTTCGTCTATGACGGTTGGAATCTTGTGCAGGAGACAGTTCAGACAGCGCAATCTACGGTTACGAATAGGTTTGTATGGGGTCGTGACCTCTCCGGCACGCTCCAAGGCGCGGGTGGCGTCGGTGGCTTACTGGCTGTTTGGATGGATGAAACATGGCATTTTCCGCTCTATGACAACAACGGCAACATCTCCGCCTATGTCAACGAGCAAGGCGTCATTGTGGCGGAGTATGTCTATGATGCCTATGGAGGCACCATAGCCCAATCCGGCAGCATGGCGGATGCTCTAGCCCATCGTTTCAGCACGAAGTACTATGATGCTGAAACTGGTCTTTACTACTATGGATATCGCTTCTATGATCCCGCTATGCACCGCTGGCTCAACCGCGATCCGGTAGGGGAAAAAGGCGGTTCCAATCTCTACATGTTCGTTAAAAACGCTCCGATTCAGAGTTTCGATTTATTTGGATTGGCTACAATAGAATTCGTTAAACAATTTGAGTACAAAAGCAAACCAATGTTGATGGAGCTTCATGTTTTAGCCAAGGATATTGCTGAGGGGTGTGAACTGAACTTCATACAACTTACACGTAAGTCAACTGAATGGACTGTGGACGCCGATCCTGGAATTCCACCTCCAAACGCCCCATTTTATTATGATAGAGATTGGCGCGGTCAAGATGGTCGAGGCATTGACGACGTATATTTGAAACCTGACGGAAGTCTTGTTTTTTCAGACCAGCCCACGGCTACGACGGTTTTTTATCTGTTCGCAGTGGAGCGTTGTTGCACGAAATACTATAAAGACCATAAAAAATGCAACTGCTGCGAGCATTCCAGAGCAACTGTTTTGGACAGATTTTACTGGCATACAGTCACTGGCAAAGCTGTGGTTGGTGAAGTTACCGAAGAACGAAAGGCTAGGATGGATGCTCTTTTGAAGAGACTTGTTTCCAACAAAACCTTCACTTTAATCGGATGCGAGCCATACCTGAAAGACATCGCCGATAAGGACTTAACATGGTCGCTTTACAATCCGGGGGTGATTCAACGTGTCGAAATCATTTTTGACAAATGATCGGGAGAGATTATATGAAGACAAAAACATTGCGCTTGACCTTTCTTTTATTTTTTGTGGTTGCAGGTTGCACGACTCCTACATTGCATGTAGGGGATGTCGACAAAGACATTCAACTTCACCTTTTGCCTATTGAAAATGTCGCAATGCCTTGGCCTCCAGCACTTTTAGTTGAACGTTACGATGGTTCTGGTGTTTCGTTGAACAAGGATATATCGGCTGGAGGCGCGGAGTACGTGCCGGGTGTTGCTGTTCTTGTGGTCACGAATCAAGGCAGTCGGCCACGGGCAATTCCTAATTGGAATGATCCACAATGGAAGATCGTAATCGAACGAGAAGACGGTTCGCAGAGGAAGCTTGCGCTAATTGATCGAGGAAGATATCTGCCCGATTTTCATTCTGATGTTACTTTGAGGTCGGGGCAAATGGCTGCCGTCATCGTTGGACTCGCGGATTATCTGCCATTTGATAAGCATTGCCTGAAGAATCCCTCTGCATTATGTCAGATGTGGGTTGAATACTCCGGTGGTAGTATGTTGCGGTCGAATAAATTCGTCGTCCAATTACGATAAGCAGGCTGAAATTTCAGGAATACATTATTCGTAAAACTCAGGGGGTCAAATGAAGTCATTCAACAAAGCCGTTTTTCCTCATGCTCTTGTCAAAACGTTGTCGAGAGTGATCGTTGTGGTTTTGATTGTATTCACCGGGGTAGCGTTTTTTTGCAGTAAAGATGTCGTTTATCTCAATATGACGACGGCTGATTTGCAGTGCAATGTCGAGCTGTTCGGGGCTGTTCTATTGTCGTCCACGGAGCCCTTTGACGGCAGAGTCGCCCCTGCACGTTACGCACGGGGGCTAGAAGAATGGAAGCGCATAGAAAATCGTCCCTTGCTCGCGAAGATGGGTGGATGGTCTTTTGGCCCATCCAGTTACTTCATTTACAGTCTTAGGCGATGGAGAGAAACAGACTTGGACGATACCGTCAAGATGCAAATTCGGGATACCTTTCTTCAGAAAACAGCTTCGGAAGGGATGGTGGCCGGAGCCCGCTATTTAAGGGGAGCCACACTCGATGAGCTGGAAAAACAAATCCTAGAGGAGCCTTGATGAGAGCAAAAAACGACAAGCCTAGAAGCGCCGTCACCCCCGATTGCTGGACGCTCGGCTCCTCGGCGTCCGAAACGACGACGTACCCCGACGGCCTGCTGGTCGGCGTGTCGTACTCCGACGCCACGCCTTCCGTTTTCATGGCCTACAACGACCTCCGGCATCTTGTCGCCTCGTCAAACGCCATCGCCCGGTACGCCTACGCGAACAGCGCCCTCGGCGTTGCCACGAACGAGACGGCGACGCTTGGCGGCGACGTCTGGACGTTGACACGCCGACTCGACGGCCGCCACCGCTTGGCTGGCATGGCTCTTTCGCCTGCGTCGCAGGGCGGGGGCGCGGCACCGCATTCGGTGGCGTATGGCTACGACGCCGAGGGACGCCTTGCCGTCGTCTCGAACGAGGCGTTTGCCGTATCCTATGCGTTTTCGTTCCTCGGACAGGACGCGGGCTATGTGCTGGCCTGCTCCAACGGCGTTGAGTTGTCCCGCACGCTTTCCAGAAACATCCGGCGGCACGAACTCGTCCGTCAACTGCGAAACGCGACCTCCACGGGCTGGACGAACACG
>JBMNOD010000102.1:0-11369 GCA_050942875.1 Kiritimatiellia bacterium | reverse complement strand
GACGCCGTCCCGGCGCGCCGCCACTCGCCCGCGCCCCGGCGCGGTGCGCCCCGCCCACTCGCCTCAGGCAATCCACCTCAGGCGACGAGGCAGAGGCAATGCGGCTCGCCGGGACGGCGTCGCCCTACCTGCTTCGCGCCAAGCAAATGCCGCTCACACAACAGCCGTCCACCCATCTCAGGCAATCCACCTCAGGCAATGCGGCAGAGGCAACGCGGCTCGCCGGGACGGCGTCGCCCTGCCTGCTGCAAAAAATTCTAACTCCTAACTCCTAACCCCTACTCCCCGCCCTTTGGCCTCACCCGACGGGTGGCGACGGCCTGCGAAGGGTCTTCGGGCCAGTAGTGGCGGGGATAGCGGCCGCGGAGATCCTTGCGGACTTCGGGATAGCCGTTCTTCCAGAAGCTCTCCAAATCGGCCGTGACTTGCACGGGGCGCTGGGCGGGGGAGAGGAGCTTGAGGAGCAGGGGAATGCGGCCGTCGGCGATTGTCGGGGTGGCCGTCATGCCGAAGACTTCCTGGATGCGGACGGAAACCGAGGGCTGCGCCTCGGTGTAGTCGATGCGGATGTTGGAGCCGCTGGGCACGCGGAGGTGCGTCGGCGCGAGCGTGTCGAGCCGCCGCGCCGCAGGCCCGAGCAGGGCGAGCAAGGGCGACACCAGATCGACTTCCGCCGCCTGGGCGAGCGTGCGCATCCCGTAGAGCACGGGGCCGAGCCAGTGCTCGAGCGTCGCGGCGAGGGCGTCGTCCGAGACGTCCGGCAGCGCCTCCTGCGGCATGGCCGCGGCGACGACGCGGATGCGCGCCTGCACGTTGCGGGCGGCGGGCGTCCAGTTGAGGCGTTCGAGGCCTTCCTGCCGGATGCCGTCGCAGAGGCAGGCGAGGACCGCCGCGTCGTCGAGATCCTTGAGCGGGCGTTCGCGCACCTGGACTTCGCCGAACATGTCGCGTTCGGCGGCATCGACGCGCTTCGATCGCGTGTTCCAGGCGACGACGGCGACGGTGTGGAAGAGGTGCGAGAAATGCCGCTCCACTTCCGCCTGCGTGATGGGGGCGGCGAGGCGGATCGTGGCGTCGGCGTCGCGGTCGTCGATCTCCGCCACGCAAATCCAGTCGCTGGCGGCGAGCGGGTCGCCGGGACGCAGCTTCGCGCCGCGTCCGCCGCTGAGGCGGTAGCGGCCTTCGTCGTCGGCGAGCTTGCGCCCCGTGCCGATGCGGTCGGGGTAGGCCCAGGCGAGGAGGATCCCGACGGAGAGGGGGCGGGGTGCGGACGCTGCCACGGCGAGGCGGTCGAGGTCGCGCTCCCAGGACTTGGCGAGCTCTCGGATGCGCTGGCGGGCGGCGGGGGCGATGGCGCCGCGGGGCGTTTCGAGATCGCCGAGCAGGTGCGCGATGTTGGAGGAATGGCGCGCGTCGGCGGCGGGGCCTTCGGAGAGGATGGCGGCGAGGAGGCAGGCGTTGCGGCGGGATTCGGCGTCGCCGCAGGCGGCCGCTTCGATCATGGCGTGCGCGAGGCGCGGATGCGCGCCGAGGCGCGCCATGCGGCGGCCGCGCGGCGTGATGCGCCGGTCGGCATCGAGCGCCTGGAGGCGGCCGAGCAGGTCGAGCGCCTGGCGCCACGTCGAGGCCGGCGGCGGGGTCAGCCACGGCAGGGAGTCGGCGGCGGAGGTGCCCCAGTCCGCCGTCTGGAGCGCAAGCGGAGCGAGGTCGGCGACGAGGATTTCGGGGAGCGAGGCGGCGTCGAGGCGGGCGTCCTCCGTTTCGCTCCACAGGCGGTAGCAGACGCCGGGGCCGAGGCGTCCGGCGCGGCCCCGGCGCTGGTCGGCGCGGTCGCGGGCGATGGCGACGGTGTCGAGGTGGCTCATGCCGGTGGCGTGGGAGAAGCGGGAGATGCGGGCGCTGCCGGAATCGACGACGGCGGCGATGCCGTCGATCGTCAGCGAGGATTCGGCGATGGAGGTCGCGAGGACGACCTTGCGGCGTCCGGGCGGCGAAGGGCGCAGCGCGGCGTCCTGCTCGCTCTTGGGGAGCGCGGCGTAGAGCGGGATGATGTCGACGCCGAGGTCGGCGGACGCGCCGAGCAGCTCGGCGGCGGCGCGGATTTCGCCTTCGCCGGGCAGGAAGGCGAGCACGGAGCCGGGCTGTTCGGCGAGGGCGCGGCGGACGACCGCCGCGACGCCCTCGGCGATGCGCTCCGCCTTCGGGCGCGGGGCGAAGACGGTTTCGACGGGAAAAAGACGCCCTTCGGCGGAGACGACGGGGGCGTCGCCGAGATGGCGGGCGACGGGGTCGGCGTCGAGGGTGGCGGACATGACGAGGATGCGCAGGTCGGGGCGGAGGCTGCGCTGGACGTCGAGGGCGAGCGCGAGGCCGAAGTCGGCGTTGACGCTGCGCTCGTGGAATTCGTCGAAAATGAGAAGGCCGACGCCGGCCAGCTCGGGGTCGGCGGCGATGCGGCGCGAGAGCAGGCCTTCGGTGAGGACGATGATGCGCGTGTCGCGCCCGAAGCTGCGTTCGAAGCGCGTGTGGTGGCCGGTGGTGCGGCCGGGGGCTTCGCCGAGGAGGTCGGCCATGCGCCAGGCGGCGGCGCGCGCGGCCATGCGGCGCGGTTCGAGCATGAGGATGCGCCGCCCGGCGAGCCAGTCCTCGTCAAGCAGCGCAAGCGGGACGACGGTCGTCTTGCCCGAGCCCGGTGGCGCGGTCAGGACGCTGGCGCGGTGATCGCGCAGGGCCGTCCGCAGCCGCGGCAGGGCGACGTTGACGGGGAGGTCGGGGAGGTGTGGCGGGTTTGCAAGCATGCTGCCGAAAAAGGGGCTGTGGGGCTAATGGTCTCTGATCTCGGTCTCGTCACGTGTCTCGCGTCTCGTGTTTTCATTGCTCGTGCCGCCGCCGAAGCCGATCACGCCGCCGTCGAGCTGATCGCGGATGGAATCGAGGGCGCGGCTGACCTTCTCGCGCTTTTCGCGGATGGCATCCGCTTCGTCCACAAAGAGGCTCGGCTGCGTGATGCGCGAATCGGCGAGACCGGTCACGCCGAAGCCGACCAGGCGCACGCGGCGTCCGCGAAACGGCTCGCGCTCGAAGAGGCGCCGCGCCATTTCGCGGAACGTGAAATCGTCGCAAGCCGGCGTGGCAAAGCCTTCCTGGCGCGTGATCGTCGTGAAATCCGCCCAGCGGAGCTTCAGCCTGCCGGTCGATGCGAAGCGACCGGCTTCGCGCGTGCGGCGAGCCACATCCGCAGCCAGTTCGAGGAGCCGCGCACGGACGACCTCGGCATTCGGCTCGTCTTCCATGAACGTGTGCTCGCGTGAAATGCTCTTCTCCTCGCGCTCCGTCTCGACTTCGCGCGCATCGCGCCCGAAGGCAAGCGCGCTCAGATGCTCGGCCGCCGTGGCGCCGAGCAACCGCGCCAGCGTGGCAGGGTGGATGCGCTGGATGTCGCCAATCGTGCGAATCCCGGCCTGTTCGAGGATGCCGGCCGCGACCTTGCCGACGCCGAAGATGCGCGAAGCCGGCAGCGGCGCGAGAAAGGCCCGGACGGCCTCGGGATCGTCCGGGACGATCGTCAGGCCGTCCGGCTTGTTCATGTCGCTGGCGACCTTGGCCAGGAACTTGTTGGTGGCGACGCCGACGGATGCGGTCAATCCGAGCTCGTTGCGGATGTCGGCGCGGATGCGCTCGGCGATGGCCGGGGCGTCGCCGAAGAGGCGCTGTGAGCCGGTCACATCGAGAAACGCCTCGTCGCAGGAAAGGCCTTCGACAAAGGGCGTGTAGCGATCGAAAATCGCGAAGATCTTCGCCGACTCGGCCAGGTACTTGCGCATGTCGACCGGCAGAAAGACGGCCTGCGGGCAGCGGCGATAGGCTTCGCGCGAAGGCATGGCGGAGCGGACGCCGAAGACGCGCGCCTCGTAGGAGGCCGTGGAGACCACGCCGCGCTCATGCGGTCCGCTGCCGACGACCACGGGCTTGCCGCGCAGCTCCGGGCGGTCGCGCTGTTCGATGGCCGCGTAGAACGCGTCCATGTCCACATGCAGGATCCGCCGCGGATTCAAGATTGAAGCCTTCGATTTCATCATTCATGCTTTCCCGAGTACGTGTACGCCTACCGCTTCGCTGGGAACGTGTACGATCCTGCGGCAGCCCGTTCACGTACCCGTTCGCGTTCACGATTTCCGAGGCCGATGGCCAAAGCGAAACGCTCGCGCCGCCCTGCGCCACTCATCATTCATCACCCGCAAAATACTCGCGCACGAGGAGCTTCCAGAAGACGACAATGAACGCGCTCAACGGAATGGCCAGCACCATGCCGAGCGCGCCGCCGATGACCGATTCCCAGAAGAAGAGCGAGAAGATGACGACAAAGGCGTTGAGACCCGTGCGGTTGCCGATGACCTTCGGCGTGATGACGTAGGAGTCAAGCGACTGGACGGCCATGAAGACCAGCACCACGGCGACCAGCCGGCCCCAGCCGCCGTCCGCGCCGAAGAACGCCAGGGCGCCGATCACCGGCAGACCGATGATGTTGCCCAAATACGGCACGATGTTCATCAGCCCCAGCAGAAGCCCCAGCAGCATGCCGTAGGGCAGTCCCGCCAGGAACTGGAAGCCCAGGCCGAAAAGCAGCCCCTGGATGAGCGCCACGAGCACCTGGCCGCGGAAGAAGACGACGACGAGGCGGATGAACTCGTCGATGAGAAACTTCACGTTGTTGCGCGTCTTGGCGCTGACGCCGACGAGGATCTGCGTGAAATCCGAGCCTTCCAGCGGACGCGAGGCAAGGTAGATGACCGTATAGACCGGCAGGACGATCCAGCCCGCGAAAGCGCCGAGGAACCCGGAGAGACTCCCCCAGATCACGGAGGCCGAGCCGCCGAGGGTCGCCGTCAGCTTGCCCAGGTCGAAGAGGTTTTCCGGGTTGAACGCGGCCAGGAGGCTGTCGAGCTTGTTGCGCTCGACGAACTCCAGCACCTGCGGCACCTTTTCGCGCGCCGTGTCGAGAACCCACTTCACCGCGCCGGGCACGGCGTTGGCGATGGCGATGATCTGCTCGACGAGCAATTGGCCGAAGAACCACAGGAAAAGCCCGAGGGGGACGAAGACCAGCGCGAAGAGAACCACCACCGCGAAGCCGTTCGCCAGCCCGCGCGCCGTCTTTTCGCGCCAGCCGTCGCTTTCCAAAGGCAGGAAGCGGCCGTGATGCGGGAGACGGAGCAGTCGACCGCCGACGAAATTCCAGCAGCCGGCGCGCAGGGCGTCGTAGAGGGGCTGGAAGACCTTGGCGAAGATGATCGCCACCACAGGCGGCAACAGGACGTTCGAATGCGCCGAGACGAAGCGGAGGCAATAGTGGAGCCCGATGCCGATGACGGTCGCGAAGACGGCCGCCGCGAGCAGCGAAATCGCATTCGCGATGATTCGGCTCTGTCGTCCGGTGAAGAGGATCCGCGCCTCCCGAGGCGGTTCGGGCTTGTCCATTGTCAAGTTTCCATCGGCTTCATCAGCTTGGCAAAGGCGCGCTCGATGCGGCGCCGTTCGGCTCCCGTTTCGGTGCGGACGCGCCGCACCCACTGGGCATACATGTCGAAGTCGAGCCCGGCGGTCGCACCGAGGTGCGTCTTGGCGGCGATGGCCGCATCGGGATCCATCGTCGCCAGCGCATCGAGGTTCTCGCGCACGTGATGGTACGCATCCCGGAACGGCATGCCGCCCGCGACGAGCTCAAGTGCGCGATCGGTGGCGAAGACGCCGGGGCCGAACGCCTCGCGCAGCTTGTCCGGCACGGGCTTGAGCCCGCCGACGAGGCGCGCCATGATGCGGAGGCTGGCGCGCGTCGTGGCGAGCGCCTCCATGAGCATCTCCTTCGTATCCTGCAAGTCGCGGTTGTAGCCGCCCGGCATCGCCTTGAGGACGCCGGCGACGGCGGTGGAGAGCCCGATCACCTTCGCCGCCTTGGCGCGAATGAGCTCGCACACGTCGGGGTTGTACTTCTGCGGCATGATGCTGCTGCCCGTGCAGAACTCCCTGGGGATCTCGAAGTAGCCGAACTCGGGCATCGTGAAGAGGATCAAGTCCTCCGCCAGGCGCGAGAGCGTGAGCATCGGCTGGCAGAGCGCCGACACCGCCACGGACTCCGTCTTGCCGCGCGAATTGCCGGCGTGCAGGACGTTGTGGATCGGCTCGCGGAAGCCGAGCGCGCGGGCGAGGAACGCGCGATCCGTCGGCAGCGGGACGCCGTAGCTGGCGGCGGAGCCGAGGGGGCAGCGGTTGGTGAAGTCGTAGGCGGCGCGGACGACGACGAGATCGTCGAGGAGTCCTTCCGCATGGCTCGACGCCCACAGCCCGACGCTGCTCGGCATGGCGGGCTGGAGATGGGTGCGGCCGACCATCGGCAGGCGGACGTGGCGCTTGGCGAACTTGAGCAGCGCCTCGGCGAGGGCGGTCGTCTCGTCCAGGCAGCCGAGGATCTGGTCGCGCAGGTAGAGGCGCAGCGCCGTGGCGACCTGGTCGTTGCGGCTGCGGCCCGTGTGGATGCGGCGCCCCAGGGCGCCGAGTTTTTCGGTGAGGACGCGCTCGATGGCGAGGTGGCAGTCCTGATCCTCGGCGGTGATCGTGAAGCGGCCGGCGGCCGCCTCCTCGGCGATGGCCACGAGCTCGGCCACGACTGCGTTGCGCTCGGCGGCGGTGAACAGGCGCGGCGTGTACGGCATGCGCGTCAGCATCGTCACATGGGCGGCGCTGCCGAGGCAGTCCCACGCCACAAGATCGAGATCCAGCACCGGATCCTTGCCCACGGTGAACGCCAGCACATCGCCATCAATGCGCCCTACAACAGTCTTGGTCTCGTTTGCCTTCTTCATGCCGCAATTGTATCAACCGCAAGCGCTCGGTGGAAGCGATTTTTTTGGAAATTGGAAATTGGACTGAGGCGGCTTCGCCGAGTTGGGTTAAGCCACGAAAGACACGGAACATACGAAGAAGGGCCTTTGATTTCCTGCTTGCCTCTCATTCCTTTCACGCATCCGTCGTGTAGCAGTCGAACCCCGTGCCTTTGCCGCGCCGAGCGTTTGTGTCTGTCGTTCCGAAAAGATGGCAAACGCCCTTCCCCTTGTCGGGAAGAACGAATGGGGCTCGAATCCGGAAGTCTTCGATTTTCATGGTTTCGCTTCTCAAAGATCGAGCCGAGCCTCTTTGCGGCTTAGGTGTCGGGGTTCAAGGCCACAGGCGGGAAACGGAGCCAGGCGATGGGCAGAAAGAAAGCGGAAAACGTGTCATGGCGGCGCCAAAACTCCAGAACTCGCCGGCACAAGGTCGCGTCTTCCTCACGGCCTCCGCAATAGCCAAGAAAAAAGGCGTCGAGACAGGCGTCGTCGTAGCGGGCGCGGTCGACGAGACGGTGAAGGGAGCGAAGACGAAGGGTGAAATTCAACCGTCGGCCGGGCGCGAAGAGGCGGGAGGCAGACTCCATGTCGATGATTGAAACGTCGCCTTCGCCATCAAGAGCCGAAGGGACGATGATGTTGCGTGGCAGAAGGTCTTCATGGACGATGCCCAGGGCGTGCAGTTTTCGCGCCTGCTCACCGGCTTTGGCGAGATAGGCGAGAAGCGCGGGCTGATCCGCTTCGGCGTAGGCGCCGGTGCGCCAGAGCGCGTCGAGCGGCACGCCCTCGACATGGCGATAGAGAAAGTAGTTCCGAAGGGAGCCGCCAAAGTCGGTCCAGAAGGCGAGCGGTGCAAAGGTGCGCACTCCGCCACGGGCGGCGACGAGGGCGAGACGCATCGTGCGAAGCCCGCGCTTGAGGAAACGCAGCTTGAACGCGATTTCCAAGCGCTTCGCCGGTGGGTACTGGCGGGAGACGAAGCCCTCCTTCAAAACGCATTTGCCAACACCGGGGACATCCAGGATGGCAATATGGTTCTTCTTGTTGTTGCTGGAGACGCGGCGGTCTTCCGGAACGGAACGAAACGCCTCGGAACGAACGAAATCGAGGACAACGGAGACCGCCGCGTCATCTCGGTTGAGCCAGAGGGTTCCGTTGGGAAGACGCTCTTTGCTGATGTTCATGCGCGTTTCGACTTCCTGGCGGTTTTGCGAGACCGCAAAGCGACGTTTCGACAACTGACCGTCCGCGAGCAGGCGCAGAGGGAGTCAGACGGGTGTCGCCAGCGGCCTCGGCGAACAAATCCGAACTATTCAGGCTGGTCGACCGAATCTTCTTCTTCGGCAGCCTCGGCGGGCGCGGCCTCGGCTTCAGCGGGCGCGGCCTCGGCTTCTGCAGGCGCGGCCTCGACAGGGGCGGCTCCCGCGGCTCCGGGCAGCGCGGCGATCTGGGCTTTGATGTAGTCTTCGGTTGGCTTGCCGGCCTTGTTGGCCTCGAGCGCCTTTTCGTACCATTCGCGAGCCGTGGCGTAGGACTTCTCGGCCTCGGCCGTGTTGCCGGCCTCGATGTAGATGTCGCCGATGCGCTTCTCGTTGTTGCCGAGCAGCGTCAGCTTGCTGTACAAAACCTCGGTCTGCGGATCCGGCTGATCCTCGTCGGGGAGGATTTCCATGAATTCGCGGAACAGCTTCACGGCCTCGGCGTACTGCTTGTTTTGAAGCGCCAAATGCGCCTTGACCTTGGTGATGGCCATTTTGTGCCAGGCCTCGTCGCGATCCAGCCCCTTTTCGAGAATCGCCAGGGCGGAGGCGTAGTCGTCCACGAGAAAGGCGGCGTCGAGCTGCAAGGCGCGCAGACCATCCTGCGAGGGCTCGTCGGGGAGCAGCAGAATCAGCGAATCGACGAGCGGCATGCATTCGCGGACGAGCGCCTTGTCGTCGAGGATTTCATAGAAGCGGCGGCTGTAGATCGTGTAGAGCCGGTTGGGATTGAGCTTCACCTGCATGAGCTTGGCGAAACGGCCGGGGAAGGAAGCGGTGTCGCGAGGGTCGCCATCGAAAAGCACCCCGATCCATTCGTTGGCGCAGAGGCCGAACGTGCGTTCGAGCGCCGCGGCGCGTTCGTCCAAGATCACGGACGAGCTCATCGCGTCGATCAGATCGTGGCGTTTCGCGGCGCGAGCCGTCCTGAAGGCGAATTGAAGCGCCGAATAGAGCTGGACGTCCGGCACCTCGGCGATGAGCGACGGCATCCGGTCGGCGATCTTCTGCCAGTCCTTTCGCGCGGCGTCGAGGCGAATCTCGACCGTCTTGACCGCCGAGGCCATTTCAGGCGCGTCTTTTTTCGACGACGCCTGGATCGCGCTCACGAGGCGCGACGCGGCATCAAGCTTGTCGCTTGATATCCCCTCTTGTGCGATGCGCACGAGGGCGGGGGCGAACGCAGCCGCGTCGAACTTCTCAAGGGCGGCGCTCGCCTCTTGCGCCATCTCATCATAGGCTTCGGCGCGGGCGAGACCGGAGAGCAGCCAGTCCGTGGCCGTCATGCGAAGGTCGTCCCCAATGTCCTGCGTCGCAAGCTTGCGCGCCCATGCGAGGGCGCCGGCGTCGTCGCCTCTCTGACAATAGGCGCCGTGGATCGTGTCGAAGCCGGGTCGCGCGATTTCGGGATCCGTGCGCAACGCATTCAGATAATGCGTCTCGGCCTCGTCGAACTGCTCCGTGAACAAGAAGAACCGGATCATCGTGCTGAAGATCTGTTCGCGGAAATCCTTGTACGTTGCATCGTCCAGCGCAGCGGAGAAACGGGCGTTCGCCTGATTCGTCTGGCCGCCCATGAGCAAGGCATCCACCTCTTCGAAGAGATCGTAGAGGATCGAATCGTCAATGGCGACTTCGGCTGGAACGGCCTCGGTCTCGGTCGGTGACGGGGCCTGAATCTCCGTCGTGGCATCGCGGGAACAACCCGCAACGAAGAAAAGCGCCGAAACCGCGCCTGCAAGACCTGTGAAAAACACGCCTGATTTCATCTGCAACTCCTTAGTCTTAGTCCTTAAAGTGCGCCGGAAGCTTCGTCGCCATGCCCGCTCCGTTCCGGCGCGCATCCGGAGGGGCTTTCCGTCTCGAGTGGCTCTACTTTACCACATCCCCCCGCTGAAACGCAATCACGGGGAATTCCGCAGGTCAAGCCGGGGCCTGGGGCGGGGGCCCCAGCGGAAACTCCTCTCTCCTCGCCCCTCACTTCTCACTGGCGCCCGGGCGCCTTGAAAAAATCCATTGACTTATCCACGTCCCATGTGGGATACTGGCATCCAGATAAAGCGGTGGTATGAGCCGTTGGAAACCCTACGGTAACGCTTTCAACAATCCAGGCAAGGTGGTCATCCATGAAAAACACGAAGTCCCAATCCCCGTTCGCGGCGTTTACGCTGATCGAACTTCTCGTCGTCATCGCCATCATCGGCATCCTCGCGGGTCTGCTCTTCCCGGCGATCCAGGGCGCCCTTGTGAACGCCAACGCCCTGCGCGTCGGCAACAATGGCAAGAACATCGTCTTGGCAATCATCTCCGTCAACACGGAGCGTGAAGCCATGAGCCTCGGCAGCGTCTGGCCGACCAAGACCGCGACGTTCAAGGACGGGCGGACGCCCCAGGATTACTCGACCGGCGATTCCGAAACCTACTTCGGCGATCTGATCGACAGCAAGACGATCGACAACCTCGGCTGGTTCGTCTTCGCCGGCGCCGGCGTCCCCGCCGCCGTCGATCTGTCTCAGTTCCTGCAAGGCGGCTACAACGTCTGGAACTACGTCGGCGCCCTCGACGAAAGCGCAGGCGACGACACCCCGTTCCTCTTCTCCCGCAACTTCAACATCGAAACCGGCGACATCAAGACTTTCTCGACCGTCGACACGATCGACAACTCCAACCCCTTCGGCGAGAAGCTCGACGCGGCGATCAAGCCCTTCGGCGACGCGCTCGTCGTCATGATCCAGAAGGGCGGCGCCTTGCAGAGCATCAAGAAGCGCTACCTCGTCAACCCCAAGCAGTTCTTCAGCAGCTCCGTCTTCGGCACCACGTCCGACGGCACGACGATGAACCAGAACGCAACCGTCGTCAAGGCCAAGACCGCTGGCGGCTAGCAGCCGGCGCGCCGGCCATTGTCCAGCCTGCCGCGCCTCCGCGGCAGGCTTCGCTCAATCGGGGAGCCGGTCGGCCGGCTCCCCGTTTTTTAGTGAGGAGCGAGAAGTGAGAAGAGCGTAGTTCAGGCCGGGGCGCTGCCCCAGACCCCGGATTTTACCTCCCTTTTCTGTGTCTTTCTGTTTCTGTGGACAAAAAACATTCGGCGAAACCGCCACTCGCCCGCGCCCCGGCGACGAAGTGCATCACGCCCTCCCAGCGAGACAGGGGCGCAAAGCCAGCGGCCCCGGTCGTTGTTTTTGAGCGGCTAGTGAAGACAGGTCATAACGGGGTCTGGGGTGTCCCCAGC
>JBMNOD010000067.1:0-18546 GCA_050942875.1 Kiritimatiellia bacterium | reverse complement strand
TTTTTTTTGTTTTTTTTTTTTGTGTTTTTTTTTTTTTTTTTTTTTTGTTTGGGGGGGGGGGGGGGGGTGCCCCCCCCCAACACTCCTCTCTACGCCCTTCTCACTCCTCACCACCCCCTAGCCCCTAATCCCTAGCCCCTAATCCCTCCCCCTCCCTCTCCCTCCCCCTCCCGTGATCGCCCAAGTCGCCACCCAGAACGCCATCGACCGGACGTTCGACTACGCGATTCCCGGGCACCTCGCCGACCGCGTGCGCCCCGGCTCCCGCGTCAAGGTGCCCTTCGGCACCCGCGTCGTCGAAGGCTACGTGCTCGCCCTCGCGGACACCACCGCCCACACCGGCAAGCTCAAGCCCATCCTGGAGACCATCGGCGACCGCCCCTGGCTCTCCGAAACCCTCCTCCGGCTCGCCGCGTGGATGGCGTCCTACTACCTCGCCCCCGTCGAACTCTGCCTCGCCGCCATGCTGCCGGCCCCGGTGCGCCGCGCCGACGCCGGCTTCAAGCTGCGCCTCCGCATCGAGCGCGTCGATCCACCGCCCGCCGACGCGCCCGAGCCCACCGCCCGGCAGCGCGAAATCCTCGACATCCTCGCGCGCACCGGCTCCGTCGCCCTCGCCGCCTTCTGCCGCGAGTGGCGCGTCTCCTCGACCACCGTCCGCAAGCTGGAGGAGAGCGGCTTCGTCGCGATCACCGAACAGGCCGAACGCCGCGACCCCATGGCCGGGCGCCGCATCCTCCCCTCGCAGCCGCTCCCGCTCACCGACGAGCAGGCCGCCGCCAAGGCGCTCGTCTGCGCCGCCATGGACGACGCCTTCGCCGGCAGGCGCACCGCGCCCGTCCTCCTCCACGGCGTCACCGCCAGCGGCAAGACCGAGGTCTTCCTCCAATGCATCGCCGACGCCCTGGAGCAAGGCCGCGGCGCCATCGCGCTCGTCCCCGAAATCGCCCTCACCCCCCAGACCATCCAGCGCTTCGCCTCCCGGTTCGGCACGGCCGTCGCCGTCCTCCACAGCCAGCTCGGCGACGGCGAGCGCCACGACGAATGGCACCGCATCCACACCGGCGAGGCCCGCGTCGTCGTCGGCCCGCGCTCGGCCGTCTTCGCCCCCGTCGAACGCCTCGGCGTCATCATCGTCGACGAAGAGCACGAGCCGAGCTACAAGCAGGACGAAACGCCCCGCTACCACGCGCGCGACGTCGCCGTCATGCGCGGCGCCCTCGAACCCTGCGTCGTCGTCCTCGGCTCCGCCACGCCCTCGCTCGAAAGCTGGCGCAACGCGCAGACCGGCAAGTACCGGCTCGCCACCCTCACCCGGCGCGCCGTCGACCAGACGATGCCGCGCACCGAGATCGTGGACATGCGCGCCGAGGTCGCCGCCCGCGGCGCGCTGCCCGTCTTCTCCGAACGCCTCGTCGCCGCGATCCGCCGCCGCCTCGAGTTGGGCGAGCAGACGATGCTCTTCCTCAATCGGCGAGGCTACGCGCCCACGGTGATGTGCCCCAAATGCGGACGCGCCGAACACTGCGACAATTGCTCCATCGGGATGACCTTTCATCTCGATGACGACTTGCTGCGCTGCCACCTTTGCGGCGCCTTCCGCCAAGTCCCCGAGACCTGCCCGGACTGCGGCGCGCCGGACTGCAAATACAGCGGCATCGGAACCCAGCGCGTCGAGACCATCGCCAAACGCCTTTTCCCGAGGGCAAGAATCCAGCGCATGGACGCCGACGTCACTTCGCGCAAGTTCAGCCACGAGGAGATCATCGGCCGCTTCCGCGCCGGCAAGATCGACATCCTCATCGGCACGCAGATGATCGCCAAGGGCCTCGACTTCCCCAACGTCACCCTCGCCGGCATCCTCAACGCCGACGCCGGCCTCCACATCCCCGACTTCCGCGCCTCGGAGCGCACCTTCCAGCTCATCGCCCAGATGGCCGGGCGCTGCGGCCGCGGCGCGACGCCCGGCGACGTGCTCGTCCAGACGCTCTCCCCCGAGCACCCCGCCATCGTCCACGCCCGCACCGAGGACTTCCAGGGCTTCGCCGCGATCGAACTGGCCGAGCGCCGGGAACTCGCCTACCCGCCCTTCACCCGCTTCACGTGCATCACGCTGCGCGGCCGCGACGCGACCCAGGTGGCGGCGTACGCACAGCGCCTCGCCGACGCCATCGGCCCCTCAGACCGCTTCATCCTCGGCGGCCCCAACCCCGCCCCGCTCGAAAGGGCCAAGCAGGACTGGCGCTACCAGATCACCCTGCGCGGCGCCGGCGCCTCCACGATCGCCGCCGCCATCCGCCAAGGCCTCGCCGCCGCCAAGCCCCCCGCCGGCGTCGCCGTCGTCCTCGACATCGACGCCCTCAGCTCGCTCTAGCAGGGGGCTAGTCAGTCCAAAGTCCAAAGTCCAAGGTCGAGCCTGAGGGCAGCTTTGTCGCGATCTTTGTCGCAGAACTTTGTCGAACTGCAAAAGGGTGACGTGGGTGAATAGGCGTAGGTGGCGCAGCGTGAGTGGACGTTTTTTCTTCCCACGAATCCCCACGAATGGAAGGCAGTTTTTTCCGGTCTTCGACCGTCGTTAATCACTGAAAAACTGCCTTCCTTGCTGGATGCGTGGTCTGCATGGCAGAGGGAATGTTGAGCGATGAGCGACGGCCGCAGGCCGACAACATTTCCCTCTGCTTCGCGGAGATTCGTGGGAGCTAAAAGGTGAAAACCGGGGTCTGGGGCGGGAGCCCCAGCGGAAACTCCTCACTCCTCACTCCTCTCTGGCGCCATCAGCTCGCTTTAGCCACTGGCAAACCGCCCGCCTTTATGCTAGTATTTTTCCATTCAAGACCCACACGGATTCTCGACGACGCAGACATTAGGAGGACGCCATGCTCAAGGCGATCAAGACATTCTTGCAAACGCAGATCATCCAGCAGGCGACGCGCCGGCCGGAAACCGTGAAGGCGACGGCATGGGGCAAGGAGCGTACGTTCTGCTGCTTCGACCTGTACGACGACACGTTCATCTTCGAGGAAGGCATCTGGGAAGACGTGCAGAACAAAGACCCCGTCGTGCTGCTGCCCAAAATGGTGCTGGGCACCGCGGAGGAGATCAACCGCCGCCGCGTGGCCGGCAACATCATGATGATCAGCACCGGCAACCACGCCATCACCTCCCTGCCGCTGCTCACCGGCGAGTTCTGGGACTTCCAGCCGCCCGACGAAGACGTGCGCGGAGACGTCATGCGCCATCAGCTGGTGTGCGCCAACTGCGTCGGCGACACCTTCGAAATCTCCCAGCGCGAAGTGCCCACTGCGGCAATCGTCGAGATGGACGAATGGCTCCAGGGACTCGGCTTGTCCATGAGCAAAATCGTCATCCTCGACCGCGTCAACGAAACGCTGGAGCACTACCGCCGGCGCGGCCAGGAATGGCGCGTCAAGCCGCTGGCCTGGACGCTCGACGAAATGGAGAACGCCCTGCGCGCCAGCCTCTCCCGCATGCACTCCTGCATCCGCTACTACCACAACGTCAAAGGCGTCCACTTCCTCTCCCTCCCCCACCTGCTCGACTGGGGCGCGAAGATCGAAGCCGACTTCCCCGAATTCCTCCGCGGCCTCAACGAACTCGCGGCCACCACGCCCGACGCGCCCGAAGGCAACCTGCTCCTCAAGAAGTACCACGGCCACCACGAAATCGAATTCTTCGGCGTCATGCCCGGCATCGCCCTCCGCCAGATCGTACCCCTCGTCCGCGACTTCCACGCCTACGCCCACAAGACGGAATGCTCCCCCAAGGACGCCCGCGAACGCTTCGACGCCATCGCCCAGGCCTTCCGCAGCGCCTTGATCCACCCCGACCTGGGCAACGACAGCACCGTGGCGTTCAAAGAGACGCTCTACCGCAACATCACAGGCGAAGTCTACACCGACGAACACGACTCCATGGCACGCGCATTCGACGACATGCGCAAGGCCCTGCCCGGCGCGACTTACGCCAAGATGCTCGTCGGCAAACGATCCCTGACCGCAGGCCGCGCCCCGTCCCAGGCGACTTACAACCTCAGCCTCGCCCGCTCCCTTCATGAAGGCGTCGACGATCGCACCATCGCGATCCTCGACGCCGTCGAACTCGACGTCAGCGCCGGCGACCGCATCGAATACATCAACGTCTATGAAATCCGCTCCGTCACCAACGAACGCGTTCGCCCCGGCGACGGCAAGACGCGCGAAGTCGTTTACAAGACCGAATGGAACCCCCTGCCGATCCGTGTCATCGAAAAGCGCCTCGCGCTCAAGAGCACCGGCTACGGCGCCTACACGATCGCGCGCACCCACGCATTCCGCTCCCTCGGCATCGCCTTCGGCCAGCACCGCATGCTCGCCCGCCAGGACGGCAGCGCCGGCGATGTCCACTACTTCATGCGCACGCGCTACCCCGGCGAACCGTTCAATTCGCTTCCACCCTCCAGCTTCTTCGACCGCGACCCCATGACCGGCAAATACAACGCCTCAAGCGAGTCGAAAGACGTCGTCCGCACCCTCATCATGCTGATCGGCACGGCCGCCGCCGAGAACATGATCCTCAAAAAATGGAAAGACGGCTGCATCCGCTTCGCCGAAGGCAAGGAGATCGTCGAGTTCGGATACAACATCCAGTACGCCAAGCAAATGCCGCTGCGCATCTGGCTCTGCTCCGTGCGCGGTACGATGGGCTGGCCCGACTGCTCGATGACCGACGAAAACTTCGATGCGACAATCGCCTTCTACATTCCGCAATACGCCCAGGTTGTCGCCGACTACGCACGCGAACACCCCATCCTGGAACCCCAGCAGATCGCCGAGGCCTTCCTCGACGGCTTCTCAGGACGCACCCGCGAAATTTGCTGGAACTACACAAGCAGCCGCGAACGCTTCGACACTTACGACCCGAAAATCTACAAGGACTACCAGTTCCAGCCCAAATGGCGCTTCGCCCTCTGGTCGCTCGAACGTCAGGCAGCGTCGCTGCCGCGCATTTGCGAGATTTTCCGTTCGAAGTTCGACAACCTCATCGGCGCGGAGGAACTCGACGCATGAGCCTCGCATCGTCCGCCAAGGCTCGCGACTCTCTCTCCTCGCTCGCGATTGTCGCCGTTGCAGCCTACGCCGGGCTCCAGATGCTTTCCGATGTCGCCAGTCTCAAGATTGGCGTCGTCATGGGCTTCGCCGTGGACATGGGGGCGTTCATCTACCCGTTCACGTTCACCTTGCGCGACCTCGCGCACAAGCTCCTTGGCAGGCGCGGCGTTCGCACCCTCGTCATCGCCACCGCCGTCCTGAACCTCTTCATGGCGCTCTACCTCGCCTTCTGCGCCCACGCCACGCCCGACGCCGCCTGGGACGAAGGAGGCGCCAACGCCCACTTCAAGGCCATTCTCGGCCCCGTCTGGCGCATCGTCGTCGCCTCGATCGTCGCCGAGGTTGTCAGCGAACTTGCCGACACCGAGGTCTACCACTGGTTCCGATCCAAGACGCCGCGGTTCCAATGGGCGCGCGTGCTGCTCAGCAACGCCGTCTCCATCCCGCTCGACAATCTCATCTTCTCCCTCGGCGCTTTCGCCGGCCTGCTGCCCCTGGGCGTCATCTGGCAAATCTTCCTCGCCAACCTCGCCGTCAAGGCCGTCGTCGGCATCGCCGGCGCACCGCTCATCTACCTCGTCCCCGACCGCCTCGAACGCACCGACGCAAGCGAGCAAGTGCAAGGGTAGCGAGAAATTGGGAAGCAAGAAAGGGAGTGAGTTTGGGAGTGAGTGTAATGAGAGCAAGTGTGGAAGCGAGAAAGGGAGTGAGTGTAAGAGTAAGTGTGAGCTTCGCACAGGGCAGACGCGAACCAGCGGCAAAACGAAAAACGCGAAGCTCGCCCTTCGGCTTGACTCGCACCCTTGCTCCCCCACTTGTCCCCACCCTTAATCGAATACCCTTGCTCCCCCACTTGTCCCCACCCTTAATCGAATACACTTGCTCCCCCACTTGCTCCCACCCTTAGTCGAATACACTTGCTCCTTCCTACCCTTGCTCCCCCACTTGCTCCCACCCTTAGTCGAATACACTTGCTCCCCCACTTGCTCCCATTCTTGCTCCTGCCCTCCTGCCGCGAAGCGGCCCGCCCCAGACCCCCTCGTTTAGTGCGGAGTGAGAAGTGAGAAGAGCGTAGTTCAGGCTGGGGACACCCCAGACCCCGGTTTTTATCTCCCCCTTTCGCGTGTTTCGTGTATTTCGTAGTTTAAAAACCCACCACCTACGCCTATTCACCTACGTTTCTGTGCCTTCTGTGTTTTCTGTGGACAAAAACTTCCTCCTACGCCCATCCACCTACGCTTTTCGTGGCCATTCCCCATCCACCTGCGCCTATTCACCCACGCCACCCTTTCACAGTTCGACAAAGATCGCGACAAAGATCGCGACAAAGTTGCCCACCGGAAGACTTTAGACTTTGGACTTTAGACTTTGGACCTTCTAGCCCCTAACCCCTAACCCCTATGCCCTATTCCACCTCCTCCCCTGTCACCGTCTACCGCGCGCGCATGGCCGCGCGCCCCGCCGACCTCGACGCCCTGCTCGACGCGATGGCCCTGCTCGAACCGCCCCCTGGTTCGTGGGAGGACGTCGACACCGGCGAAGCCTGGATCGAAGCGTTCAGCGTCTCCGAACCCGAAGCCCGCGCACTGGCGTTGCGCATGGCCGAAATCGCCGAATCCATCGACGGCGTCCCCCGCGCCGCCGTCGTCGACGCGCTCGCGCCGCAGGACTGGACCGAAAGCTGGAAGCGCCACTTCCACGTGCTCCACGTCACCGACCGCATCGTCGTCCGCCCCGTCTGGGAGGGTTACGATCCCGCCCCGGGGGAAATCGTCATCGCCATCGAACCCGGCATGAGCTTCGGCACGGGCCTGCACGCGACGACCCAATCCTGCATTCGCTTCCTGGAGCAACTTGCAAAGACGGGCGATCTCGACCGCGGCGTCGTCGACCTCGGCTGCGGCTCCGGCATCCTCGCCATCGCCGCGCGCAAGCTCGGCTTCGCGACGGTGGGCGGCTACGACATCGACCCCGTCTGCGTCAGGGATTCCCGACGCAACGCCGACCTCAACGGCCTCGACATCCCCTTTGCGACCGGCGACGCCCTCGCCCCCGCGCTCCCCGTCGGCGACATCGTCGTGGCCAACATCCTCGCCCCCGTGCTCCTCCAGGCCGCCCCCGCCCTGGCCCGCGCCGTCTCCTCCCGCGACGGCCATGCGCTCGTCCTCTCCGGCATCCTCGCCAGCCAATACGCCGACGTCAAAACCGCGTTCGAAGCCCAAGGCTTCCACGAACGCGACACCCATACCCTCGGCGACTGGCAATCCGGCCTCTTCACGCACGCCATCCCATGAGTCCAAGTGATCGCGAGAGTGAGATGCGAAGCAGGTGGGGCGACGCCGTCCCCGGCTAGCCGCATTCGACCGCCCCTCCCATTTCCCACGCGAAGCTCGCCGCTCCGCTCTCGCCGCCCGCACCCCCAGCCCCCACCCTGCCACCTCCAGCGAACGGCCGCGCCGGGACGGCGGGCTCCAGCGTTTCGGCTTCATGTTCACCAATCGTGGGTCGTATCGGTCGTTCCGATAGCGACCTTGGATCTTGGACCTTCGACTTTAGACCTTGGCGTGAGGCAATGCGTTGCCGCACGCCAAGCCGAAATCCCTTGATTTTTCAAGAGGTTGGCGTGTATCATCACGCATGCCACTTCAATAAGAAGGGCAAGCCGCATTACACTGACAAAAAAGAAAGACCAAAGCTGTGTTCAAGGATATTCTCATGACCTCGCTCGCCGTCGCCACCGCAGCCGCCGCCTTCGCGCAAGAAGCCCAGGAAGGCAGCACGAAAATCGCCCGCTGGAAGGGCAACGCCAAGGGCGCCACCCTCCTCTACTACGACGACGGAACAACCAGCTCCCTCAAGTTCGCCGTCCCCGCGCTTAACGAACATGGCGTCGATGGCACCTTCTTCCTGGTGCCCGGCTCGCTTGAAAAGGATCCCCAGAAATTTGACGCCTGGATCGACGCCGCCAAAAGCCCCAACATCCATGTGGGCAACCACACATGGTCGCACAAGGGCGCCAAAAGCCTGGAGGAGATGGAAAGCGAAATCGCCAAGGCCGACGAGGTTCTGCGCAAGCGCCTCAGCTACCCCAAGGACAAGCTGATGGCCTTCGCGCATCCCGGCGGCGTCCCCTGGGACTTCACGCAAGAGCAGCAGAGCGAGGTCGGCGCCAAGTACGCGCTCCTCAGCCGCCTGCGCGGCCCGCGGGACATCGCAGGCCCGAGCAGCAACATCAAAAACGCGCAAGACGCCATCGCCATGCTTGACCTCGCGGAGAAAACCGGCGATCTGACGACCATCCTGTTCCACGGCGTCGGCGGCGACTGGTTCAACTTCCCGCCGGCCGACCACGAAACGCTCGTCCGCGAGATCGCCAAGCGCAAGGAAGAAGGCCGCATCTGGGCTCCTTCCGCAATCGACGCCCTGAAGTACGTGGCCGAGCGCGACGGCGCCTCGATCACCGACGCCTATTCCGGCAGGTCGGTCGCCCATGCCACGGCTGGCAAAACGTTTGCATTCAACCTCAACGTCACCACCGACTCGACCCGGTACGACGTCCCGCTCACCCTAGTAACCCAGGTTCCCGCGGACTGGAAGAGCGCCACCGTCAGGCAGTGGCAGAACACCTTCAAGGTGCCCGTCAACCAAGGCGCACTGACCTACGATGTCAAGCCCATCGCCAGCCGCATCTTGATTTTAAAAGACAACGACCCCGCCGGCAACTAGCGACTGTCGGCACCAACAAGGAGAAGACATGAAAACAGCCATTCGCATGACAACGCCCCTCACCCTCTTCGCCGCCATGGCTTCCGCCTCCATGCTCTCGGCCAACGCCCAGGACGCAGCGGCCCCTTCCAAGGACGCCGCGACGATCCAGCTCCCCGCCATCAAGACGACCGGCGGCGTGCCGCTGATGGAGGCGATCAGCAAGCGCAAGTCCTCCCGCGACTTCGCCCCGACGCCCCTCTCGCTCGAGCATCTCGGCGGCATCCTCTGGGCCACGGCCGGCTACAACCGCCCGGAAGCGAAGATGCGCGTCGCCGCCTCTTCCCGCAACCACCAGGCCGTCGAAATTCTCGCCGTGCTCGAAGCCGGCATCTACGCCTACGACGCCGAGAAGCACGCCTTGAACCTGCTCGCCGCAGGCGACCACCGCAAGCTGGCCGGCCCGCAGCCGTTCGTCGCCACCGCGCCGCTCAACCTGGTCTTCGTCGGCGACGCCGACAAAATCAAGATCGACGACCTCGAGCTGCGGATGCTGAGCTTCGGCGCCGACGCCGGACTGATGGCGCAGAACGCCTACCTGTATTGCGCGTCCGAGAACCTCGGCTGCGTCGTCCGCACCTACATCCAGCACGACCCGCTCGCCAAGCTGCTCAACCTGCCGAAGAACAAGCGCGTCCTGCTCGGCCAGACGATCGGGTACCCGGCGCAATAGCGCCACGCCCCCAACCGATGGCATGGAACCCGCCGCCGCCACCCCGCAACCGCTCCCGCCCGCTCTGGCCGGCCTCTCCCGCCGCCAGGTGCTGTGGCGGCTGTTCGTGGAGTGGTTCAAGATCGCCCTCACGGTGATCGGCGGCGGCTATGCCATCATCATCGTCGCCGACGACGTCTTCGGCAAGCGCCTGCGCTGGCTCGCCCCCGGCGAGCTGCTGGCGCAGCTCCCGCTCTTCCAGACCATCCCCGGCCTGATCGCGGGCAACTCCGCGATGTACGTCGGCATGCGGTTCGCCGGCGTCGCCGGCGCGGCGGTCGCCCTCGTGGCGATCGCCCTCCCCTCGCTCATCATCATCACGGCCATCGCCATGGCCTTCACGCAGCTTCCCGCCGGCAACGCCGCGCTCGACGGCGCGTTCATCGGCCTGCGCTGCGCACTCTGCGGCATCGTCGCCGCCACCATCGCCAAGTCGTGGCGGCGGATCGTCAGCAACCTCTACGCCTGGATCGCCGTGCCGCTGTACTGCGTCCTCATGATCGGCTTCAAGGTGCCTGCCGCGCACATCCTCGTCGCGGCGATCGCCTTCGGCATCCTCGTCTTCACGCTCGACGCGTTCGTCAAGAACCGCCTCGACGCCCGGAGCGACCGCAAGCCATGAAGCTGCTCGCCCTCTACGCCATTTTCTTCCGCTTCGGGCTGATCTGCTTCGGCGGCGGCAACGTCCTCACCCCGGTCTTCATCGAAGAGCTCGTCGAGGCGCGCCAGTGGATGACGCTCGACGAGTTCGGCAACCTCCTGGCCATCGCCCAGATCACGCCCGGGCCGATCAGCATCAACGCCGCGACGTTCTTCGGCTACCGCCATGCCGGCATCCCGGGCGCCGTCGTCGCCACGGCCGGCATCCTGACGCCGTCGTTCCTCCTCGTCACCCTCGCGCTGCGCACGCTCCAGCGCCAGACGAACCGCCCCTGGGTGCGCGGCCTGATGTGGGGCGTCGGCCCTGCCACCATCGCCCTGCTCGTCGCCGCCACCGTCATCTTCTTTGAAATGACCGTGCTGACCGGCCCGATCCCCTGGGCCTCGCTCTTCAAGGCGCCGGCCTTCCAGCCACCGGACTGGCCCGACGGCCTCCGCGTGCGCCCCTTCGCCCTGCTCCTCTGCGCAGGCTCCGGCCTGGCGCTCTGGCGCGAAGCCATCTCGCCCACGAAGCTCATCCTCCTCTGCGCCGTCCTCGGCGCCGTCGTCTTTCCGCTGCTTGGCTGAATCGGAATCAGGCGGGACGGCGCTCGACCTGGCGTTTCAGGTCGTCAACCCTGCGCCCCGTGGACGCGGCGTCCCCGCCGCGTTTCGCCCCCCCCGCCCTCTCGCCCGCGCTCCAACAGACGAATAGGCTCCGAAAACGAAGCAGAGGCAATGCGGCTAGCCGGGACGGCGTCGCCCTACCCGCTTCGCGCCACACTTCTTCTCCACTCCCACGATCACGGCGGCCCAAAAAGCCCCGCTAAGCACAAACAAAAAGAAAACAAGCGGACCGACCCAGGAATCCGGAATGCCGGAATCGCCAATTTTAACAAGCAGCATGCCCGCCAAAAACATGGGCCAGCCCAAAGCAACCAACAAACCACGTGCGCCACGCTCCCACACCGTCCACGGCTGGGCCTGCCACGGCTCCGGAACCCCCACGACAACGACAAAGAGCCCACCCAGAACGGCTGTGACCGCTACGGTCAGCACAACGAATCGAACGACTTGCCTCATCGCTCTGTCACCGAATATCAGGTTATGAAAAAACAAACCAACTAAGAACGCCACTCAGCATGAGAAGGATTCCCACGGCGAAAACAATCAAGATCGCAATCAAGATGGCGCGCCCGATCCGCTTCGCCTTCCTGCTCGCACAGGGCAAACGCCCATCCGACACGCCATCCGCGTGTACGGCATTTGCGCCAGAGGGCGGAGCCGACTTGCTCCTGATGAAAGTTTGGACGTCGCTTGGAATCGCTTTTCTGGGAATGAAAACAAGATTGCCGTCATGAGCGAAAATGAAATAATCCGGGGTGGCTTCAAAATTTGCGACCTCGTCCCAAGCCAGGGATTTCATGTCGGCCCCAGTCTCGAAAGCCAAGCCGCCGTCGTCAATTGCAAGAGTCGTCTGCCGCATTGAGGCCTTGCCTTCGGCACGTCGCATCTTGCGGGTTTGGACGGCATAAACGATGCAGAACATCACGACAGAAAAGAGCGGAAGCACCCCCAAGACTACAATCACAATCGAAACGAGCACCCATTTCAAACTGGAAGGCGCCAGCCCCGCCCTCCAAGGAATCCGTGCAATCATCATGCTCGAAAACGCCAAAACAAACACGACCGCAAGAGAAAAGATTCCGCTGAAAGAACCAATTTTCGAGACGATTCGCTGCCGATAGGCATGACGCGCATCAGAAGGTGAAGTGCTATATTGCAACGTTGTCTTCATGCACCCATTATGGCACAGCGAAGCGGGCGAAACAAGCGGCAAAAACGGCTCTCCCCGCAAGTCCGCCTTGTCGCCCCCCCCCCCGCGTTTCGCCGCCCCCGTCCGCACCTTGCCACTCCATAGTCTTTTCAGACAAGATTACAGGATTTACAGGATTCACCCGATGGAACCAATCCTGTCAATCTTGCAATCCTGTCAAAAAAACAAACACCTTCTTTGGAATTTGATTGACGGGAGCGTCTTCAGCGTGTACAGTGCCAGCCCATCGGAAGGACGCGGGGATTCATGCTGTTGCTTGGCCTTGCTTGTCGTGCTTCCGGTGGCCTTGAGGCGCTAAGGGATTCAAATGAAAATTCGGACACTTCTTGCAGGATGCCTTCTGGTTCCCGCCCTGCTTCATGCGGAGACCGGCGTGTGGTCGAGAATCGAAGGTCTTCTCCAATTCGACACCCCCCAGGGAAATCCGCAACTGGAGACATACCTCAAATCGCTGACTCGCCCGCAAATGCTGGCGGCCGCCCGGGAATGCTGCATCGAGGCCGAAAAGCGAGTTCCCAAGGAAGACTGGGCGGGAGTCGTTCTTGGCGTGGCGCTGGCTTTGTACAACTACGGCGATCAAGAAGGGGCGCTCTCCGACGACGCGCTGAACCCGCTTCTTGACTGCATCGCATCCGAAAAGGAGGGCGAACTGTTTCGCGAGACGATCTTGAGAGTCCTGCGCCAACGGTATTGGGAACCGATGACCGAGGATCAACGCAGGCAGAGCAGGCATCGGTTTCTTGCGGTGTTGGCGGACAAAGAAGCGCCGGAGCGGCTCAGGGTCTTGAGTTGCCGGGAATTCACGCATGCGACGACCGAGCGCCACCGCCGCATCGTCATTTCGGACAAGAACGTGCGGCCACTCAGAAGCGACGGGCGGAAGTGGCTGCGAGTTGACGATCTTGTACGCAAAGGCGACGTCTCGCTCGAAGACGAAACACGCCAAGCCCTGAAAGCACTTTACAATGAAATCGAGGCGGCCACCCCGACGCTCACGGCGTTGTCCCAAGACACAGCCGAATCGTCCACAGTGAAGGACTGCGCGCGCGACGCCTTGAAAACCCTCGCCAATCTGCCGGTTGTCTCTGGGAAATGAATGCCAGATTGGTGGTTTGCCCACCTCTCAACATCGGGCAGGCGACGAGGCTGATCCGAGACGAATCAACGAACTTGCCGACATACCCCGACAGCTACCCCGAGACTGACCGATTGCCACTTGCGCAAGAACGGCGTTTTCTGCTAGAATGACGGCGTTTGAAAGGAACCTTTTCATGAACAACGTACAGCAGTCCAATGTCGTCATCTCGGAACGGCACCAGAATCCGGGGGTCATCATGGCCGCGCAACCTAAGGATGGAAACTTCGGCTGGGCCGCCATTCTCGCCATCATCTCCACCTTGATCTTCATCGCGCTCATCGCGATGCAGTACATGGATCTCGACGCCCTGAGCAAGGTCTGATCTTCAGCCGGCGGATCCCCTCCGGGCTCCGGCCGGCGGCTGAAAATCCTACGACATGATCCCGGCGTTGCTGAAATGGGCGAGCGTCGCGTGCTGGGCGACAGCCGCCGGCTTCTTCGCCTGGTACGCCACGGGGGTCGCCCGACAAATCACCTACGTCACGCTCGCGGACGGACGGCGTCAGGAGCGGCGTTTGCCGCTGCTCTTCCGCCTGCTGCTGCCGCTGGCGCCCAACCTCGAGACGATGGCGCGCGGTCGCGGCATGGAGAAAGTCCGCAGCACGGCCGACGCCATGCTCGTCACGGCCGGCTACGAAGGGCTGCTGGCGGGCTGGGAGTTCATCGCGCTGAAGTTCCTCGTGCCGCTCGGCACCGGCCCCGTCTGGTGCCTCCTCATGCACGGCCTGACGCGCGCGGCGCCCGCCATTCGCCCGGCGTTCCCGGCGCTCTGCCTGGCGGGCGTCCTGTTCGCCTACGCCTACCCGATGCTCTGGCTGCGGGGCGCCGTGCGCAAGCGCCAGGCGCAAATCCTCAAGGCCATGCCCTTCGTCCTCGACCTGCTCACGCTCTCGGTCGAAGCGGGGCTCGACTTCATGTCCGCCATGCAGCGCTGCACGGAGCGCGCCGTGATCGACCCGCTCGGCGAGGAGCTGCTGCGCGTCATCCGCGAAATCCAGGTCGGCACGCCGCGCCGCAAGGCGCTCAAGGGGCTCTCCGAACGCGTCAACCTCCCCGACATGCGCTCGCTCGTCAACGCCCTCGTCCAGGCCGACGAGCTCGGGGTGAGCATCGGCGCCATCCTCCGCATCCAGGCCGACCAAATCCGCGTCCGCCGCTTCGAGCGCGCGGAAAAGCTCGCCAACGAAGCGCCCGTCAAGCTGCTGGCCCCCCTCGTCGTCTTCATCTTCCCCTCCGTCTTCCTGATCCTGCTCGGCCCCGTCGTCTACCGCTTCATCCAGCAGCTTTAGCCCAACCGAGACGGACAACCCGCCAACCCCCCAAAACCCCCCCCCCATGAACGTCTTCAATCCCGCCCTGGAACAAAAAATCGCCGCATCCGGCAACATCGCCGTCGTGGTCATCGACGACGCCAAAAACGCCGTCTCCCTCGCCCGCGCCCTGCTCGCCGGCGGCGTCGACGTGATGGAGCTGACGCTCCGCACCCCCGCCGCGCTCGACGCGATCCGCGCCGTCGTCGGCGAAGTCGAGGGCATGCAGGTCGGCGCCGGCACGGTGCTCACCCCGACGCAGCTCCGGCAGGCGGCCGACGCCGGCGCGGCCTTCGCCGTCGCCCCCGGCTTCAACCCGCGCGTCGTGGCCGCCGCCCGGGACATCGGCCTGAGCTTCGCGCCGGGCGTGATGACCCCCTCCGAGATCGAAGGCGCGCTCGAACTGGGCTGCCGCCTGCTCAAGTACTTCCCCGCCGGCGTCGTCGGCGGCCTCGCCGGCCTCAAGAGCCTCGCCGCGCCCTACGCGCACCTCGGCATCCGCTTCATCCCGCTGGGCGGCCTCACGCCGGAGACGACCGGCGACTACTTCGCCAGCCCGCTCGTCGCCGCCTGCGGCGGCTCCTGGATCGCCCCGGCCAGACAAATCGCCGCCGCCGACTGGGACGGCATCCGCGACAACGCGGCCCGGGCGACCGCCATCATGAAGACCGCGCGAGCCCAAAGGAAAAACCAGCCATGACCACGACCCCGACACCCATCGAAGAACAGCCCCAAGTCCTGGCCGCCATCCAGACCGCGCTCAAGGAAGACGGCGTCGCACGCGACGTCACCACGCTCTCGCTCGTCGACCCCGACGTCGCCGCCACGGCCGACGTCATCGCCCGCCACCCGTGCCGCGTCGCCGGCACGACCGTCGGCGCGACCGTGTTCAAGCTCGTCGACCCCTCGCTCGAAATCGAGCTTCGCGTCCGGGACGGCGACGACGTCGCCGCCAACGACGTCCTGCTCACCGTCCGCGGCTGCGCCGGCTCCATCCTCGGCGCCGAACGCACCGCCCTCAACTTCATGCAGCGCATGACCGGCATCGCCACCGCCACGCGTTCGTTCACGGCCGCCGTCGCCGGCACGAAATGCACCATCCTCGACACGCGCAAGACCGCCCCCGGCCTGCGCCTCATCGACAAGCACGCCGTCAAGGCCGGCGGCGGCGCCAACCACCGCATGGGCCTCCACGACATGGTGCTCATCAAGGACAACCACCGCAAGCTCTGGAAGGGCGGCGACCCGACCCGCCTCGACCAGGCCGTCGCCGCCGCGCGCGAAAAGTTCCCGGGCCTCCCCGTCGAGGTCGAAGTCGAAACCTTCGACGAGCTCCGCAGCGCCCTGCTCGGCCGGCCCGAGTGGATCATGCTCGACAACATGCCCCCCGCCATGATGCGCGAAGCCGTCGCCATCGTCGCCGGACGATGCAAGCTCGAAGCCTCCGGCGGCATCGACGCCGCCACCATCCGCGCCGTCGCCGAGACCGGCGTCGACGCCATCTCCCTCGGCTGCCTCACCCACTCCGTCAAGGCCGCCGACCTCTCCCTGGAAATCGCAATCTGACGACGCATGAGCCTGCTTGAAAAAATCTCCTCGCCGGCGGATCTCCGCCGGCTCGACCCCGACGAGCTCCCCGGGCTCGCCGAGGAGATTCGCGCGCTCATCATCGAAACCGTCAGCCGCAACGGCGGCCACCTCGCCTCGAACCTCGGCGCCGTCGAGCTGACGATCGCGCTCCTGCGCGTCTTCGACCCGCCCGAGGACAAGCTGCTCTTCGACGTCTCGCACCAGGCCTACACCTACAAGCTCCTCACGGGGCGGCGCGCGGACTTTGCCACGCTCCGGCAGACGGACGGCATCTCCGGCTTCCTCAAGCGCTCCGAAAGCCCCTACGACGTCTTCGGCGCCGGCCATGGCGGCACCGCCATCTCCGCCGGCCTCGGCTTCGCCGTCGAGCGCGACCGCCGCGGCGGCTCCGAATCCGTCGTCGCCGTCGTCGGCGACGCCGCGCTCGCCAACGGCATGTCGCTCGAAGCGCTCAACAACGTCGCCGACGCCACGCGCCGGTTCATCGTCGTGCTCAACGACAACAACATGGCGATCTCCAGGAACGTCGGCGCCCTCAGCCACGCCTTCGGCCGCCTCCTCGGCAACCCGCGCTACAACCGCGTCAAGTCCGCCATCGAGGAAGTCGGCATCCGCTACCTCCGGCTGTCCTGGCTGCGCCGCTCCTACCACGCCCTCGAACGCACCCTCAAGAGCACCCTCCTCCCCAACAGCCCGTTCGAGACCATGGGCATCCGCTACATCGGCCCCATCAACGGCCACAACATCCGCCAGGTCGAAGCCGCCCTCGAATCGGCCCGCGAGGCCAAATGCCCCGTCCTCCTCCACGTCTCCACCCAAAAGGGCCGCGGGTACCCCTTCGCCGTGCAGCACCCCGAGAACTGGCACGCCTCCAACCCCTTCGACATCGCCACCGGCGCCAAGACCTGCTCCGCCGGCGGCACCTCCTGGTCGACCGCCTTCGGGCGCGCCCTCGCCGCCCTCGCCGACGCCGACCCGCGCATCACCGCCATCACCGCCGCGATGGCCTCCGGCACGGGCCTCGACATCTTCGCGAAGGCGCACCCCGACCGCTTCCACGACGTCGGCATCTGCGAATCGCACCAGATGACCTTCGCCGCCGGCCTCGCCACCGCCGGCCTGCGCCCCGTCGTCGCCGTCTATTCCACCTTCTTCCAGCGCGCCATCGACGGCCTCGTCCACGACATCGCCCTCCAGAACCTCCCCGTCGTCGTCTGCCTCGACCGCGCCGGCGTCGTCCCCGGCGACGGCCCGACCCACCACGGCATCTTCGACATCGCGATGATGCGCCCCATCCCGGGCCTCGTCATCATGCAGCCGCGCACCTGCGCCGACCTCGCGCGCATGCTCCGCACCGCCCTCGCGCTCGACGGCCCCGCCGCCATCCGCTACCCGCGCGGCAGCTGCGCGTGCGACGAAGCCGACGACGGCGCCACAATCCCCGTCGGACGCGCCGCCGTGCTCGAGACCGTCCGGCCGGACGGCGCCGCGCCCGACGCCCCCTGCCCGGTCGCGATCTGGACGCTCGGCCCCGAAGACGGCTTTTCCAAAGCCGTCGCCGCCCGCCTGGCGGCGCGCGGCATCGGCAGCATCCGCGTGGACGCCCGCTTCGCCAAGCCCATCGACGCCGACCTCCTGCTCGAACAAGCCGCGTCCGGCGTCAAGGTCTTCCTCACCGTCGAGGACGGCATCGCCAACGGCGGCTTCGGCAGCGCCGTCGAAGCCCTCTTCGCGGCCCGCCCCGACGCCCGCCCCGCCGTGATCGCGCTCGGCTGGCCCGACGCCTTCGTCCCCCACGCCACCTCCCGCGCCGACCTCCTCGCCCTCTGCAACCTCACGCCCGACCACGCCGCCGAACGCGTCCTCGCCGCGCTTCCAGCTACCAGAGCCAAACAACCATAGCCACGAAAAATTTAGTGAGGAGTGAGAAGAGCGGAGTGAGAAGCTTCCGCCGGGGCTCCGCCCCAGACCCCCTCTGTTAGTGAGGAGAGAGGAGTGAGAAGAGCGGAGTTCAGGCTGGGGACACCCCAGACCCCGGTTTAACCTCCCCTTTTCGTGCATTTCGTGTGTTTCGTAGTTAAAAAAACCACCATCCACCCACGCCCATCCACCCACGTTTTTGTGTTTTTCGTGGCCATTCCCCACTCGGCGAAGCCGCCGCGGCTCTTCCTGCCCTTCTTGCCCTTCTGGTAAAAACCCCACCCACGCCCACCCAGCCACGCAATTTGCAATTCGTAATTCCCTCCTCGCCCACCCACCTTCTTTTTGCGTTTTTCGTGGCCATCCCCAACTCGGCGAAGCCGCCACGGCACTAGTGTGATGAATTGTAAATAGGTGGTCCTAGCTTCGTTCGGGCCGCGTTGACCCTGCGCAGGATCTCCTCGCCGTCCGCATGCCACCTGAACGGCTTCGGGTTTTCATTGTGGGCGTCGATGTAGTCGCGCATG
>JBMNOD010000123.1:0-6225 GCA_050942875.1 Kiritimatiellia bacterium | reverse complement strand
TTCGCTGGGTACGGGTACGCCGAAAGTTGAACTTGGCTTGCGAAGCACGGGGCAAGCGTCTGCTTGCCCGCACTATCATACGGGCGGGGCTTCGTCCCCGCCCACCCTGCGGCTTTTGGTTCGCCCATTTTGAGCCGTGTCGGTCGTACACGTTCACGTTCGCGTACCCGTTCACGTACCCGTTCACGATTCCCCGCGTTTACGTTTTTCGTGTACGCGAACCGCTTCGCTGGGTACGGGTACGGGTGGGGACAAAGGAAAACGGAACCTGCCGCGCATGGGGCAGGTTCCGTTGTGAACGATGCGTGGGGCGAGCCGCCCCGTGACGAGCGTGGCGCTCAGCTCAGCGTGGCGCCGGAGCTGGCGTTGCCGACGAGCTGAGAGTAGCGGCGGAGCCAGCCGCTGGTCGCGCGGGGCGTCCAGGGCTTCTGCTCGGCGCGGCGCTGGGCCAGCGTCGCGTCGTCGAGCTTCACGTCGAGCGTGCGGGCCGGGATGTCGATCGCAATCCGATCGCCATCGCGCAGGAGGCCGATGACGCCGCCTTCCGCCGCCTCCGGGGAGACGTGGCCGATGCACGCGCCGCGGGTGCCGCCGGAGAAGCGTCCGTCGGTGATCAGGGCCACCGATTCGCCAAGCCCCGCGCCCATGATGTACGACGTGGGCGCCAGCATCTCCTGCATGCCGGGGCCGCCCTTCGGGCCTTCGTAGCGGATGACCACGACGTGGCCGGGCTGGACCTTGCCGGCCAGGATGCCTTCGCAGGCCTCTTCCTGGGAGTCGAAGCAGATCGCCCGGCCCTCGAACTTGAGCATGGACGCCGCGACGCCGGCCTGCTTGACGACCGCGCCTTCGCGGGCGAGGCTGCCGTGCAGGATCGCCAGGCCGCCGTCCTTGGAATAGGCGTTGTCGAGCGTGCGGATGACGTCGGCGTTCTTCACCTCGGCCTTCTCGACGATCTCGCCGATCGTCTGGCCGCCCACCGTCTGGCACGACGTGTCGAGCAGGCCGGGGATGGCGGCGATGCGCTTGAGGATGGCCGGAATGCCGCCCGCGGCGTGGACGTCCTCCATGTGGTAGGCGCAGGAGGGGGCGACCTTGCAGACGTTCGGGCATTTCGCGGAAATGGCGTCGATGCGGTTCAGGTCGTACTTCACGCCGGCCTCGTGGGCGATGGCGAGCGTATGGAGAACGGTGTTGGAGCTGCCGCCCATCGCCATGTCGAGCGCGAAGGCGTTGTCGATCGAGGCGAGCGTCACGAGATCGCGGGGGCGCGGGCCGCCGGCGCGGGCCATGTCGACGACGCGGCGGGCCGCCGCCTTCCACAGGTCGCGGCGGGCGGGGTCGTCGGCCAGGATCGTGCCGTTGCCGGGCAGCGCGAGGCCGATCGCCTCGCAAAGGCAGTTCATCGAGTTGGCCGTGAACATGCCGGAGCACGAGCCGCAGCCGGGGCAGGACGCCTGCTCGACGCGGGCAAGCTGGTCGGCGTCGATCTTGCCGCTGTTGTACTGCGCCACGCCTTCGAAGACGGAAATCAGGTCCATCGCCTTGCCGTCGAGCGAGCCCGCGCGCATCGGGCCGCCGCTGGCGAAGATCGCGGGGATGTTGGCGCGCAGCGCGCCCATGACCATGCCGGGGACGATCTTGTCGCAGTTGGGGATGCAGATCATCGCGTCGAAGCAATGCGCGCGGACCATCGACTCGACGGCGTCGGCGATGAGGTCGCGGCTGGGCAGCGAATACTTCATGCCGTCGTGGCCCATCGCGATGCCGTCGCAGATGCCGATGGTGTTGAACTCGAAGGGGATGCCGCCCGCGGCGCGGATCTCCTCCTTGACGAGCTCCGCGACCTTGTTCAGGTGGACGTGGCCGGGGATGATCTCGACGAACGAGTTGCAAACGCCGATGAACGGCTTGTCCATGTCCTCCTTCTTCACGCCGACGGCGTAAAGCAGGCTGCGGTGGGGGGCGCGTTCGAAACCTTCTTTGATTTGAGTGCTGTTCATGGGTTCTCCAGTGTGCCGGGCCGCGGATCGCGCCGCGACCGGCTTTCTTGTGATTTAGTTGACAAAGGGCGAGAGTTCGCGGAGCCTGTCCACGATGCCCGGCATCACGGACAGGACGTGATCCACGTCCGCCTCGGTGTTGTACTTGCCGAAGCTGAAGCGGATCGAGCCGTGGACGGCCGTGAACGGCACGCCCATGGCGCGGATGACGTGCGAGGGTTCGAGCGAACCCGACGTGCAGGCCGAGCCCGACGAGGCGCAGACGCCGGCGTCGCTCAGGTGGCAGAGGATCGCCTCGCCTTCGATGTACTCGAAGCTGATGTTGAGCGTGTTCGGCAGGCGCATGCGGCGCGAGCCGTTGACGAGCGAATCCGGGCACTTGAGCAGTCCGGCCTCGAGGCGGTCGCGCATCGCCGCGATGCGGGCCGGGCCTTCGCGCAGCTCGTCCATGGCCAGCTCGGCGGCCTTGCCCAGCCCCACGATCGACGGGATGTTCTCCGTCCCGGGGCGCAGGCCGCGCTCCTGGTGGCCGCCCCGCAGAATCGGCTTCAGGCGCGTGCCGCGCCGGATGTAGAGCGCGGCGACGCCCTTGGGGGCGTGCAGCTTGTGGCCGGAAAGCGACAGCAGGTTCACCGGAACGCGGGACACGTCGACCTCGGCGAGGCGGCCGACCGCCTGCACGGCGTCGGTGTGGAAGACGGCGCCCGCCGCACGGGCCTTCTCGGCCGCGAGCGCGATCGGGAAGACGACGCCGGTCTCGTTGTTCGCCCACATCATCGAAACGAACTTCGGCCCGGGCGTGGCGAGCGCGGCGCTGTAGGCGTCGAGGTCGAGCGTGCCATCGGCCATCACGCCGACTTCGATCACGCGGTAGCCGCGTTCGCGCAGCTCGCGGCACGACTGGAGCACCGCCGGATGCTCGACGCGCGTCGTGACGACCGTCGTGTCGCGCCCCAGGCGCTCCACGGCGCCGAAAATCGCCAGGTTGTCGGATTCGCTGCCGCAGCTCGTGAAGACGATCTCCGACGGATCCGCGTGGATCAAGGCGGCGACCCTCTCGCGCGCCTTCTCGAGCTCCGCGTGGACCGCGCCGCCAAAGCGGTGCATGCTCGACGGGTTGCCGTAGCGCTCCGTGAAGAACGGCAGCATCGTCTCGACCACTTCCGGGGCGACCCGCGTCGTGGCGTTGTTGTCGAGATAGACGAGCGGGGTCACGGCGCATCCCTTTCCTCGACCACCGACAGCGTCGGCAGCACGAACTCGCGCAGCTTGGCCTCGACAAGCGACTTGAGCGTGACGTGCGACGAGGCGCATCCCGCGCAAACGCCGCGGAAGGCGACCGCCACCTCGTCGCCGCGCACGTCGATGAGCTCCAGGTCGCCGCCGTCGCGCTTGAGGATCGGGCGGATTTCGCGCTCGACGATCTCCTCGATCTTCTTGATCTTCTGAATCTGCGTCATCGGCCGCGCCTTCGGCTCGGCCGGCGCGGCGGGGCTCGTCTCGGCGACGATCCTGTCGATGATCGCCTGGATGTCGTCCTTGCACGTGCCGCACGCGCCGCCCGCCTTGAGGAAGTTCGTGACCTGCTCGACGGTGGCCAGCTTGTTTTCGCGCACGACGCGGACGATCTCCGACTCGTGGACGTCGAAGCAGTGGCAGACCACGGGGTCGTCGCCGACCGCGCGCATCGTCGTCTCGCCCGTTTCGTAGTTGTGGATCGCCGCCTCCAGCGCCTCGCGCCCCATGACGGAGCAATGCATCTTCTGGTCGGGCAGCCCGCCGAGGTAGTCGGCGATGTCCTGGTTCGTCACCCGCTTCGCCTCCTCGAGCGTCATCCCCTTGATCATCTCGGTGAGCGCCGAAGACGACGCGATCGCCGAGGCGCAGCCGAACGTCTGGAACTTGACGTCCGCGATGCGCCGGTCCTCGTCGAGCTTGAACATGAGCGTGAGCGCGTCGCCGCAGGCGAGCGCCCCCACCTGCCCGACGCCGTCGGGATTCTCGATCCGTCCGACGTTGCGGGGGTTGTGGAAATGATCAAGCACCTTGTCCGTGTAGTCCCACATGGTCGTGGTCTTCTCCTAGATTTGTTCGAAATGCGACTTCGGCTCGATGCCGATGGCATGGACGTGGAAGCCCATGGCGAAGAGCGCGTCGTGGTCGAGGCAGTTGCGCCCGTCGAAGACGAAGGCCGGCTTGCGCATGGACGCATGGACGCGCGCCCAGTCCAGCTCGGGGAAATGGCGCCAATCCGTCATCAACGCCACGGCGTCCGCGTCGCGGACTGCCTCGTAGGGATCGGCCTCGAAGCTCACGCGATCCCCGAGGTGGGCGAGATCGAGCTTCGCGTTCGGGATGGCGTAGGGATCGGTCACCACGATGTCGGCGTGCTCCTCGGCGAGCAGGTTCGCCACCGTCAGCGCCGGGGTTTCGCGCGTGTCCGAGGTGTCCGCCTTGAAGGCGAAGCCGAAGAGCGCGATGCGCTTCCCGGCGACGGTGTTGAACATCGCCGTCAGCATCGTCTGCACGAAGCGCGCCTTCTGGTACTCGTTCATCTCGACGACCGAGTTCCAGTAGTCCGCGACTTCCTGCAGCCCCTGCGACTCGCACATGTAGACGAGGTTGAGGATGTCCTTCTTGAAGCACGAGCCGCCGAAGCCGACGCCCGCCTTCAGGAACTTGGGGCCGATGCGGCTGTCCGCGCCGATCGCCCGCGCGACCTCCGTGACGTCCGCGCCCGTCTTCTCGCACAGCGCGCTCAGGGCGTTGATCGACGAAATGCGCTGCGCCAGGAAGGCGTTCGCGGCGATCTTCGAGAGCTCGGAAGACCAGACGTTCGTCGTCAGGATGCGCTCGCACGGAATCCACGACGCATAGACATCGACCAGCGCCTCGCGGGCGGCCAGCCCCGTCGGCGTCTCGTTCGAGCCGATCAGCACCCGGTCCGGGTTCTCCAGATCCTTGATGGCCGAGCCCTCCGCGAGGAACTCGGGATTCGAGAGCACCTCGAAGTGGACGCCCGGCTCGCCCGACGAGAGGACGCGCTGCATGGCGGCGGCCGTGCGCACCGGCAGCGTCGATTTCTCGACGACGATCGTGTCGCGCGTCGCGCACTGCTTGATCTGGCGCGCCGTCTTCTCCCAGTACTGGAGGTCGGCGGCGCGACCCGCGCCTTGCCCGAACGTCTTCGTCGGCGTGTTGACGGCCACGAAAATGACGTCCGCCTCGGCGATTGCCTTGTCGATTTCCGTTGAAAAGAAGAGGTTGCGGTTGAGCGTTTCGGCGACGACCTCCTTGAGGCCGGGCTCGTAGATCGGCAGGTTGTCCGACTGCCACGCGGCGATGCGCTTGGCGTTGATGTCGACGACGGTGACGCGCCGATCCGGGCATTTCCGGGCGATCATCGCCATGGTGGGCCCGCCGACGTAGCCGGCGCCGATGCAAAGGATGTTGGTCAACTTCTTCATTTTGGTTTTCCTGCGTTTGAGAGCCCATGAAGATACCCGAAACGGCGCTTTTTTGCAAGCCGACTCGCAAACCGGCCAATTTTTCAGACAGGATTACAAGATTGACATGATTTTCAACGGTGTGCCGGATGGGACGAGCGTCTGCTCGTCCGTGCGTGCGGGCAAGAGCACTCGCCCCTCCCATGCTTCGCGCTCGTTCACGTACTCGTACACGTTCCCGTACACGACTCCCTTCGTTTGCGTTTTTCGCGAACGGGTACCGTTTCGCTGGGAACGGGTACGTGAACGGCCGAAGGGCGGACAGTGCGCAAACCAGTCGCCATGCGAACGAGACGGCTCGCCGGGACGGCGTCGCCCCACCTCAGAGGCGCACCGCGCCGGGACGCGGGCGAGTGGGCGGCTCGCCGGGACGGCGTCGCCCCACCTCCCGAGGCGCACCGCGCCGGGGCGCGGACGAATGGGCGCAGGATGCGGGGGCGAGTCCGGAGCCTCGCTTTCCCAGGGCGAACGGCCACGCCATCGACGCCAGGCCGTCCACAAAACCCCGCTTTTCCTTGGCGAGCCTGGCATGAGGTTTTTTCACGCAAAGGCCGCGAAGCCCGCAAAGGCCGCGGCGGCTTCGCCGAGTGGGGAATGGCCACGAAAAACAAGTATGTGGGTGAGTCAAGCGCCTTTTTTTGCCGTTTCGTCTAAGCCCTTCCTTGGCAACAGTTTACGAGAAGATTTGGTCGAAGTCGGCTCAGGGGCGCGAGCGG
>JBMNOD010000114.1:0-8419 GCA_050942875.1 Kiritimatiellia bacterium | reverse complement strand
GCGTTGGGAAAGGGGCACGGACATTCCTGTCCGTGTTCGTCCACGGGTTGGAAAACCCGTGCCCCTGATTTGCAGCATGAATTATGGCCGGGTTAGTAATAGGACGCTGCGGGGTTTTTTCATTGATACGGCACCTTCGCGAGGAGTGGTCATGCTGATGCTTGGCGTCCTTCTGCTGACACTGGTGAGCGTTGGTTTGTTGCGATGCAACCGGTGGATGTTCATGGGAGGCTATGCCGCGATTGCGTTGCTCTCAGGGCTCACGGTAAACCCGGTTGCCCAGGGAGCGGCACCATTGATGGAAAAGCAACTCGGCCATGCCATGCGCGAGGTAGTCTGTGAACATGGAGACGGGGCTTGGTTGTGTAGCAATGCCAAAATAGCACAATTTGTGCGCGCACAAGGGCTGACGTGCATCAACGGGGTACAGCAGACAGCCAATGCCGAACTCTGGCGACAGGTTGACCCGCTGGAAAAATTCAAGGTTGCCTGGAATCGATATGCGCATGTTTCCGTGTCGATCATGCCATCTGGTGAGGTGTCTGCTGTTTTAAAATCTGCAGATTGTGTCACTTGGAGGCTCGACGAGGCAGCCGTTCGCGCGTTGGGTGTACGCTATTTGCTATGGTCCGACATGAAGCTCCGCGAACCTTGGGTCGAATACCTTGGACGCAGCCGGCTCCACTTCATCTACAAGGTTCGCGAAAGCGAGTGATTTTTAAGGAGCGATCATGTCGAAGAAAACGGAAAGCATCCGAAATCCGCCGCGGCGTTGAAATTGGTGGGCGCGGTATCTGCGGAGGGCCAAGCCGCAAGCTGGCTTGGCAGGTGGCCGCTGGCACACCGCAGAACAGGGCACACCGCAGAACAGTAGTTTTTGGGGACAGACCCCTGAGGCGTATTATGAAAGGGGAAAATGAAATGAAAATCACTGCAAAAGGCGATTGTTCCAGTCCGCTGAAACCGAGCGCGACGATCGAAGTTGAAAATGATGGACGGTATGCGTTGACGACAACGGGGGTCGGAATCGAATTTGAGATCCAAGGCGATTCAACTCACGTCAAGTTTTCCCGTGTCGCCAAGCGCGCGCTTTTCCAAGGCGAGCGCTACGCTGCGGTTGATTCGCTGTCCAACAAGCCATTGCTTTTGATGAAAAAGTCGCTGTTGGGCACAGGTTTCTTTGCTTTCGCCCCGGATTTCAAAAACTGGAGCAAACTTCCCGATTTCATTTCGCCCAGCGTTCCACGCAGCGGATTCAAAATGAAAAGGCTGAATCTTCTGTTTGGGAACTGTTCAACGGCAACGTGCTCGGATGATCCCGAGTTCAAGCTGTTGAACATCTTGGTTTTCTGTGTGACCTGGGTCAGGTTCGCGCGGGAACTGGGGTAGGCGGAAGGGTGCGGGAGAGGGAGGGTGGGCGGCATCGGTCGTTCACGTGCCCGTTCGCGTTCCCGTTCACGGTGCAGTCGTTTTTCGTGTACGAGTACGTGAACCGCTTCGCTGTGAACGGGTACGAGTGCCCACGGCATGGCGAACGACCCGCCGGGGCGGCGGTCTCCAACGGGGGCGCCCTGACGGGCGAGTGGGGCGGGTGCGGATCGGGTGGGCACACGGTGCCCCACCCACGGGAGTTTTTGGGGACAGACCCCTGGAAATCCCGTTCGCGTTCCCGTTCACGGTGCAGTCGTTTTTCGTGTACGAGTACGTGAACCGCTTCGCTGTGAACGGGTACGAGTGCCCACGGCATGGCGAACGGCCCGCCGGGACGGCGGTCTCCAGCGGGGGCGCCCTGACGGGCGAGTGGGGCGGGTGCGGATCGGGTGGGCACACGGTGCCCACCCACGGGAGCTTTTGGGGACAGACCCCTGGAAATCCCGTTCGCGTTCCCGTTCACGGTGCAGTCGTTTTTCGTGTACGAGTACGTGAACCGCTTCGCTATGAACGGGTACGAGTGCCCACGGCATGGCGAACGACCCGCCGGGGACGGCGGTCTCCAGCGGGGGCGCCCTGACGGGCGAGTGGGGCGGGTGCGGACTGGATGGGCACACGGTGCCCCACCCACGGGAGCTTTTGGGGACAGACCCCTGGAAACCCTTGGACTTTGGACTCTCTAGCCGCTAGCCGCTAAAATCGACAAAGTTCGCGACAAAGCTTGCGACAAAGATGCTTTTACTTCTGCCCGTAGTAGGCGGTGGCGCCGTGCTTGCGGCGGTAGTGCTTGTCGAGGATGTAGGCGGGGAGGGGGGCGGCGGCGGGGGCGAGGGCTTCGGTCAGGATCGCCATCCGGGCGAAGGCTTCGAGGGCGACGGCGTTTTCGACGGCTTTGGCGGGGGTCGGCCCCCAGGTGAAGGAGCCGTGGCCGGCGACGAGCGCGCCGGGGAGGGCGTCGGGGTCGAGGCCCTGGAAGCGCTCGACGATGACGCGGCCGGTGTTGCGCTCGTAGTCGCCGGCGACTTCGTCGGGGGCGAGGAAGCGCGTGCAGGGCACGTCGCCGTGGAAGTGGTCGGCGTGGGTCGTGCCGAGGCAGGGGACGGGGCGGCTGGCCTGGGCGAAGGCCGTGGCGTGGGTGGAGTGGGTGTGGACGACGCCGCCAAGCGACGGGAACGCGCGGTAGAGCGCGAGGTGGGTCGGGAGGTCGGAGGAGGGGCGCAGGGCGCCTTCGACGGGGGCGCCGTCGAGCGAGACGACGACGATGTCGTCGGGCGTCATCGTGTCGTAGGCGACGCCGCTGGGCTTGATCGCCACGCAGTCGCGTTGGCGATCGATGCCCGAGACGTTGCCCCAGGTGAGGGTGACGAGGCCGTGGCGGACGAGCGCGAGGTTGGCCTCGAAGACGGCGCGTTTGAGTTCGGCGTACATGGTCGGTCGGCTCGTCTAGCGGTAGGCGGCGGCGTTCCAGCGCAGTTCGTTCTTGAGCGCGCGGATCGTCGTCTCCTTGTCGATGAAGACGCATTCGACGCCCATCGCGGCGCCCCAGTCGCCGATCTGCTCGGCGGTGAGGTCCAGCGAGAAGGCGGTGTGGTGCGCGCCGCCGGCGAGCAGCCAGGCTTCGGCGCCGACCTGGAGGCTGGGTTCGGGGCGCCAGAGCGCGGAGGCGACGGGGAGCCTGGGCATCGTGACGTTCTGGGCGAGGCACTGGACTTCGTTGACGACGAGGCGGAAGCGCGGGCCGAGGTCGATGAGCGAGCAGGCGACGCCGCGGCCGGGCTTGCAGGTGAAGACGAGGCGGGCGGGGTCTTCGCGCTGGCCCATGGAGAGCGGGTTCACCTTGATGGCGGGCTTGCCGGAGGCGATGGAGGGGCAGACTTCGAGCATGTGGGCCTGGAGGATCGCTTCGTTGCCGGGGACGAGGTGGTAGGTGTAGTCCTCCATGAAGGAGGTGCCCTTGGCGTCCGGGATGCCGGCGGTCATGAGCTTCATCAGGCGGACGAGGCCGGCGGTCTTCCAGTCGCCTTCCGCGCCGAAGCCGTAGCCGTCGGCCATGAGGCGCTGGATGGCGAGGCCGGGGAGCTGCTTGAGGCCGGTGAGCATCTGGAAGTTGGTGACGACGGCCTGGTAGTCGTGCTCTTCGAGGAAGCGGCGGAAGCCGAGCTCGATGGCGGCCTGGACTTCGACGTGGCGGCGGAACTCCGCGGGGTCGCGGCCGTCGAGGATCAGGTCGTAGGTGTCGTAGTAGACGTCGGCGAGGGCCTGGGTCTCGACGGGGGCCACGGCGTCCACGTACTGGGCGACTTCGGCGATTTCGTAGGCGTCGATTTCCCAGCCGAACTTCAATTGGGCTTCGACCTTGTCGCCTTCGGTGACGGCGACGTCGCGCATGTTGTCGCCGACGCGCACGATGCGCAGGTGGCTGCTTTCGACGACGCCGACGGCGGTGCGCATCCAGTCGCCGATGCGCTTTTGCACGGCGGCGTCGCTCCAGTGGCCGACGACGATCTTGCGTTCGAGGCCCATGCGGGTGGCCATGTGGCCGAATTCGCGGTCGCCGTGGGCGGACTGGTTGGCGTTCATGAAGTCCATGTCGATGGACTCGAAGGGGATCGCCACGTTGAACTGCGTGTGCAGGTGGAGGAGGGGCTTGCGGAACTCCTGGAGGCCGAGGATCCACATCTTGGCGGGGGAGAAGGTGTGCATCCAGGTGATGACGCCGGCGCACGTCGCGTCGGCGTTGGCGTCGTTGAAGCAGCGGCGGATGGACGCGGAGTCGATGAGCGTCGGCTTGAGGACGACCTTGAAGGGGAGGCGGGCGGAGGCGTTGAGGGCGTCGACGATGTGGCGGGAGTGTTCGGCGACGAGCTGGAGGGTGGCGTCGCCGTAGAGGTCTTGGGACCCGGTGGCGAACCAGAATTCGTAGGTTTTGGATGCGAGCATGGCGTTTGGTTCCTTTGTGTTGAATGGGGTGGGCTATTTCGACTTGGGCCGGCGGCGGCTGGCGCCGCCGCGGGCGGCGGTGCGGATGGCGATGAGATCCTTCATGACGGTGGCGACGTCGGCGTCGGCGCCGGTGGCGCCGAAGGCGTCGTGGAGCCGGCGGTAGCAGGCGGCGAGCCTGGCGTAGGCCCTGGCGTTGGCGGGGATGGGCTTGTAGACGAGGTCCTTCGTGCCGGTCATCGCCTTTTGGGCGCGGATGGCGTCGCCGCCGAAGGCGCCGCCGGCGAGCGCGCCGAAGATGGCGGCGCCGAGGGCGCAGGATTGCGCGCTGCGGCTGATGCGCATGGGGCGGTTGAGCACGTCGGCGTAGATCTGCATCATGAACGGGCTTTTTTCGGCGAGGCCGCCGCAGGTGACGACGTCGCGGATCTTGACGCCGAACTCCTCGACGCGCTGGACGATGACGAGCGCGCCGAAGGCGGTCGCCTCGACGAGGGCGCGGTAGATTTCCGCCGGCGTCGTGTGGAGGGTGAGGCCGAGGACGGCGCCGATGAGGAGCGGATCGACGAGGATGGTGCGGTTGCCGTTGTGCCAGTCGAGGGCGACGAGGCCCGATTCGCCGGGGGCGAGCTTGGCGGCTTCCTGTTCAAGGCTGGCGTAGGGGTTGCCCTTGGCGTGGGCGGCGGGGAGGTGCTTGTCGACGTACCACTTGAAGATGTCGCCGACGGCGGACTGGCCGGCTTCGACGGCGAGGTGGCCGGGGAGCACGGAGCCCGGGACGATGCCGCAGACGCCGGGGATGTCGGCGACCTTCGCGCCGGCGGGGGCGACCATGATGTCGCACGTGCTGGTGCCGATGATCTTGACGAGCGTGCCGGGCTTGACGCCGGAGCCGACGGCGCCGTGGTGGGCGTCGAACGCGCCGACGGCGACGGCGATGCCGGCGGGGAGGCCGACTTTGTCGGCGATGTCGCGGCAGAGGCGGCCGGCGGGCCAGTCGGACGGCACGGCCTGGCTGTAGAGGCGGTCGCGGAGGTCGGCGAGCCTGGGCGAGAGCGAGGCGAGGAATTCCTTGGAGGGCAGGCCGCCCCATTCCTCGGAGAACATCGCCTTGTGGCCGGCGGCGCAGATGCTGCGGCGGAGGGTCAGGGGGTTGGTGTCGCCGCAGAGCCAGGCGGGGATGAAGTCGCAGAGCTCGACCCAGGAGAAGGCGGCGTTGAAGACGGCCTTGTCCACGTTGAGGCAGTGCCAGATCTTCGACCAGAACCATTCGGAGGAGTAGGTGCCGCCGCATTTGTCGAGGTACGGGACGCCGGCCTTTTTCGCGGCGTCGGTGATGGCGGCGGCCTCGGCGTGGGCGGTGTGGTCCTTCCAGAGCCAGGCGTGGGCGTTGGGGCTCCTGGCGAACTTGGGCTGCAGCGCGAGCGGGACGCCGTCCTTGTCGACCGGGATGGGCGTGGAGCCGGTGGAGTCGACGCCGATGCCGACGACCCGGGCCGGCTTGAAGCCCTTGCGGGCGCGGGCGGCTTGCTTGACGGCCTTGGAGACGACGTCGAGGAAGCCGTCGAGGTAGTCCGCCGGGTTCTGGCGGGCGAGGTTGGGGTCCTGGGCGGAGACGAGGACGCCGTCGTCGCCGCTCGGGTAGGCGTAGACGGCGGTGGCGAGCTCCGCGCCGTCCGCCAGATCCACGACGAGGGCGCGGACGCTGTTGGTTCCGTAATCGACGCCGATGGCGAACTGTTTTTCCTTGGCTTTCATCTCGGGGGTCTCCTGGTGGGTTGTTGGGTTGCGCGCGGTGGGGCGGGGGCGGGGTGGGCTCGTGGCGGGGTCAGATGTAGGCGGGACGGGTCTTGATCCAGTCCTTGATTTCGTCCATCGTCTTCTTCCAGGTCTTGGGCGCGATGCGCTCCTTGAGGAACATGCCGTAGAGGTGGAAGACGGCGTCGGTGTACGTCTGCACGCCGTTCATGCGCTCCACGAAGGCCTCTTCCGGCTCGTAGGGCGTTTCGGGCTTGGGCAGCACGAGTCCGCGGAAGGCGAAGTCGAGGCCGTCGATGGTGGCGGTGTACGTCTCCTTGCCACGGGCGAGGGTGAGCTTGACGCTGCGCAGCTTCTTGCCCGACTCCACGGTCGTCCTGGCTTCGCGGCTGACGAGCGGCATGCCGCGGCGGAGCGAGATTTCGTGCGCGCCTTCGCCTTCGAGGAGGAAGACGGCCGGGCCTTCGAGCATGGCGGCGAACTCGGCGGCGTCGGGCGCGGTTTTGAAGAGGCCGCCGCGGGTTTCGCAGAAGAACCAGAGCCACATGAGGAAGTCCATGCCGACGCTGTTGGCGGCGGACTCGACTTCGGGGTCTGGCGAGAAGCACTGGACGGGGAGGCCTTGCGTGTCGATCCCGTGGAGGCGCAGCGCGGCCGATTCGGGGATGATCTCGTTGGCGGTCAGGCGCGTCGCCTTGCGGAAGGCGGCGCAAAAGGCGTCGTGCTGCTTCGCGGACATGGCGTCGGTGTAGATGCGCCGCCGCGAGAGGTCGATCGCCATCGAGATGGCCGTCAGCGTGGGCGGCATCTTGGGGAGCAGCTCGTCGACGACGCGCTTCTTGATGTCGGCGCGCGTCTGTCGGTTGAGGTACGGGACGCCGCGCGCCTCCATTTCGGCGAGCTCCTCCATTTTGCAATGGGCGGTGAGGAGCGAGCGCGGGATCTTCAGTTCCGCCTTGAGCAGGTTGGCGCAGGCGAAGTTGCCGCGCAGGCAGGATTCGCGGGAGATGTCGCGATCCAGCAGATGGCGCGGCGAGACCCAGCCCGTGATGGGCTCGGGGCCGTCGAGCGTTTCGATGGGGGCGACGACGTGGACGGCGAGCTCGTCGATGACCGAGGCGTCGATCGGCTCGTCGATGTCGAAGATGCGGCAGGAGATGTTTCCGGTGTCGAAGGGCATGGTGATTTGTGATTTTAGATTTGTGATTTGTGATTTGAAATTTGAAATTGGAAATTTGGCCTTGGCGGCAACTTTGTCGCGAGCTTTGTCGCTTTTCTGAGTCGCTAGTCGCTAGGGGCTGGTCGCTAGGGAGCCGGAGGGCAACTTTGTCGAGAGCTTTGTCGAGAGCTTTGTCGACGTCACCGACGCCATCGACGTCATCGACGTCAGCCCAGGCTCAAGACCCGCCGGAGGGCAACTTTGTCGCGAACTTTGTCGAACTGCGAAAGGGTGGCGGGAAGTTTTTTGAACTACGGAAGACACGAAGGGGGGGGCTAGAGTTTCTAGATCATCTAGATTATCTAGAGTGCTAGAGTGGCTGCATGGTGCGGGAGTAAGTGTGGGAGTAAGTGTAAGGAGAGCAAGTGTGGGAGTAAGTGTTTCGTCTTTCGGCACTAGCGACTAGCCCCTAGCGACTCGCGACTCATGAGAGCAAGTGTGAGTCATTCAACGGGTTGGGTGGGGCGGTCGGCGAAGGTGGATTTCCAGCCGGTGGTGCCGGGGCGGTAGTGGATGGTTGCGGGGGTGCCGGAAAAAACCAAGCGCCCGGGTGTTGGCGCGTTGCCGAGGAAAAGGATGTTGGTCAGGGCGGTGCAGTTGGAGAACGCATAATCGTCGATGTTGGTGACGCTGGCGGGAATTGTTACGCTGCTCAAGGTGGTGCAGTCTGCAAACGCTTTGACGTCGATTAAGGCGACGGGATGGCCGCCGAGTTCGTTGGTGATGGACAGGTCGCCGGAATACGCTCGGTCGAAGTAGGTGATGGTGGCTTGGTTGTCTTCGACAATGTAGGTGTAGGGGCCGTGGGCGTAGGGGCCGGCGGGGGCGGCCAGCGCCAGCGCGGTGATGACAATGCTAATGAAGGCTGCGGGGGTTTTCAAGGAGAGGGAGGAGGGGTTAGGGATTAGGGGGCTAGGGGTTAGGGGTTAGTGAGGAGAGCGGAGTGAGGAGTGAGGAGTTTCCGGGGGGGGGGGGGGGGGGGGGGGCGCCCCCCCGCCCCCACAGGGAGGGGGGGGGGGGGGGGGGGGGGGGGGGGGGGGGGGGGGGGGGGGGGGGGGTGAAGCACAAAAC
>JBMNOD010000056.1:0-22510 GCA_050942875.1 Kiritimatiellia bacterium | reverse complement strand
TTACCTGCGTTGGTGGATGGGCGGGGGTGGGTGGGTTTAGGTGGGTGGGGAATGGCCACGAAAAACACAAAAAGAAGGTGGATGGGCGTGGAAGGAATTACGAATTACGAATTACAGAATTACTTGGCTGTGGCGGCTTCGCCGAGTGGGGTTTGTCCACAGAAAGCACAGAAAGACACAGAAGTTTTTGTGGTTTCTTGTGTTTTTTGTGGCTATGAAGGGGGTTTTAGATTTTAGATTTGTGATTTGTGATTTGCCGGAGGGCGACTTTGGACTTTGGGCTTTGGACTTTGGACTGAATGTGGCACTAGCGACTAGCGACTCACGACTCACTTGTACCGGAGAATGAGCTGCTTTTGGGGTTCGAGGATTTCGAGGGACCAGGCGTTCTGGTCGGCGTCGGGGGAGAGCTTGAGGCGGTCGAGGCCTTCGGCCTTGCCTTTCCAGGCGAGCAGGAGGGTGCGCCCGGGCTTGGCGCTGGAGGTCGCCTTGGGGGCGATGAAGGTGCGATGCCCGAAAACGACGTCCTTTTCAACGAGGATCGGGTTGGTCTTCCAGGCGCCGAGCTCGACGCCGATGCCGTTGTTCAGGGTGACGTCGAGCGACTGCGCCATCAGCACGCCGCCCGCGAGGACGATCTGGTTGTCCTGGTAGCTGCCGTCCTGCCCGCGGCCGACGGTGACGGCGCCGACGTTGCGGAGCATCGCGCCGGGCTGGAGCACGAGGCGGTTGTTCCGGCTGATGCCGTTCCAGGCGTTGGCGACGCCGACGGAGAGGTCGCCGCCGCCGAGGTCCCAGAGCACGGGGCCCGCCGCCCCGCCGGCGACGACGATGCGGTTGTCCGTGGCGCCGTTGGTCTTGCTTTCCCGGCTTACGACGCCGATCTGGACGGCGCCGCGAGAGAACATCTGGACGCCGTTGTTGATCTCCAGGACATTGTCCGTGCTCTTGCCGCCGGCGGCGTTGCCGACCGTGATGGTGGTCATGTTGGTGACGAAGGCGCCGTTGGCCATGACGATCTGGTTTTCGATGGCGGCGCCGGTGCTGGCGTTGCCGATGAGGATTCGCTCGCCCGATGCGTTCCAGCGTGTTCCGCGGCCATCGATGACGAAGCGATTTCCGGTGCTGCTTTGGTTGCGTCCGCTGTTGCAGCCGATCAAGGCGCCCTGGCTCGTGAGCCGGGCGCCGTTGTCCACCGTGAGGACGTTGTCTCCATCCGAATGCTCCCCCCAGCCTGTGCCGCGGCCGACATAGACGACGCCGACGCGATCGACGGCGGCGCGGTCGGTGATCCGGACGATGTTGCCGAATGGTTTGCCCCAGCTTGAAACGGTGCCGATCACGAGGGGCTTTTCGTCGAGGTCGAGCGTCGTGCCGACTCCGGTGATGTCGACGCGGTTGGACGAGCCGAGCAGGCCGACGCGCATGCCTTTGCAGTAGAGGGTGCTTCCGCTTGAGACGACGGCGGTGTTGTGGCTGTCGCCGATGCCGCCCGGGACGCGGAATTCATCGGCGTTGACGATCTTGGCTCCGTTCGAGACCGTCAGCGAATGGTGGGTCGATCGTGCATGGCTTTCGTCTCGATGGCCGACGTTGAGGCCGCGACCGCCGAGGTCGAGGATGGTCTGACGGGCGGCGCCGGGCGCGTGATTGCCCGCAAGGGTCATGCTGATGCGATGGGAGTTCTTGAAGCTGCCGCGATCGGTGGCGCCGATGACGAGGCCGTTGCAGAAGATGGACGAGCCGCCTTCGACGTGATAGCTCACACCATTGGTCTGCTTGGCGAGGGTATGGAGGTAGAGGACGCCCGCGTTGGTGATGCTGGCGCCATGCGAGAGGCTGAACGGGCTGCCGCATTTGTGCAAAGAGCGTCCAGAGAGATCCCACAAACACGATCGGCCTGTTGACTTGGACACGCCGGCAAGCTGGACTTGCGAGTGGATGTAGATCGAGCTCCCGGTGTCGGGAGTGTCGGCGCGGTCGGCGACGAGGCTGGCGCCGTTGAGCAGGATGATTTCGCTTTTTGGGTTTTCGGCCTGGAGGTTGTGGAGCGTGGCCGCGGCGTCCAGCAGGACGAGGCGCCCTTCCTTGAGCGTGAACCGTTCGAGGTTTGCCGCCCCTTCGTTCAGGATGAGGTCGCCGGCGCCGGTTTTTTCGAGGGCGAAGTCCGCGCCGTCGAGCGTGCCGTTGACGACGAGGTTGCCATTGCTGGCGCAAAACGTCGTGTCCCAGCCGAGGCGGACGTCGGCATTGAACATTTGCGCCTGCGGCGATTCGTTGACGACGCGGCCCGGGGCGAAGATCGGTTCGAGGATCCAGCCGTCGGCCTTGTCCTCGTTGGCGGAGCCGCCAAGGACGATTTGCGGCGCGGCGATCGAGTAGCGGCCTGCCCGGGGCGTGAAGTGGAGCGAGGCGGCTCGGAAGGGCTGGTCGCCGCCGAAGCCGAAGGCGTTGCCGTCTGGGGCGTCAAAGGTGAACGCGCTGCTCAGGCCCGGGGCGGGGGCGGCGGGGGGATCCCAGTTGGCGGCGTCGTTCCAGCTTTTCGAGGCGCCCTTGCCGGTCCATGTCTGGGCGTTGGCGGTCGTGGCGGCAAGCAGGGCGGCGCACAGCCACCCCGCCGCGGCGGCGGGGTGGAGGCGCAGGAGGGGGGTGCGGGCGACGTTCATGTTCCAGCCGTGGGGAGGCCGGGCTACGGCACTTGGATTTCGTTGAGGATGCGGGTGATGATCTGGTCGGAGGTCATTTCCTCCGCCTCGGCCTCGTAGGTGATGATGACGCGGTGGCGCAGGACGTCGTGCGCGATTTCCTTCACGTCCTGCGGCGTGGCGTAGGCGCGGCCGTGGAGCAGGGCGTTGGCGCGCGCGGCGAGGTTGAGGTAGAGCGAGGCGCGCGGGGAGGCGCCGTAGGCGATGTAGGGGCGCAGCGCGGCGAGGTTGAAGCGCTCGGGCTCGCGGGTCGCGAAGACGATGTCGAGGATGTAGTCGCCGACTTTCTCGTCGCAGTAGATCTGGTCGAGCGTGGCCTTGAAGCCCTCGATTCTCTCGGCGGAGAGGACGGGCTGGATGGCGGGCTTCGCCTGGCGCGTGAACCGCCCCATGATGCGCCGCTCGTCGTCGCGCGAGGGGAGGTTGACGATGCACTTGAACATGAAGCGGTCGATCTGCGCCTCGGGCAGCGGGTAGGTGCCTTCCTGCTCGATCGGGTTCTGGGTCGCCAGCACGAGGAAGGGGGAGGGGAGCTTGGCGGTGACGTCGCCGACGGTCACCTGCCGTTCCTGCATGGCTTCGAGCAGGGCGGACTGGACCTTGGCGGGCGCGCGGTTGATTTCGTCGGCCAGGAGGATGTTGGTGAAGACGGGGCCGCGCTTGGGGGTGAACGTGCCGTCCTTGGGGTTGTACACCATGGTGCCGGTCACGTCGGCGGGGAGCAGGTCCGGGGTGAAGGAGATGCGATGGAAGTCGAGCCCGACGGCCTGCGCGAGCGAGCGCACCATGGTCGTCTTGGCGATGCCGGGCACGCCTTCGAGGAGCACGTGCCCCTCGCAGACGAGCGCCATGATGAGCCGGTCGAGGACTTTTTCCTGGCCGACGAGCACTTTGCCGACTTCCTGGCGGAGAAGTTCGAATGCCTGGGCCTGTTGTTCGATGATTGATGCTGTTGTGACGGGTGAATCGTTGTTCACGTTGAAACCTCCAAATTCTTGCAATGGGTTGCAACTCTCCTTTATAGCACAACCCGGGCTTCCGCGCAAGAATCCCCGCACCCAGACGGTGGTCCAATTGAGAATTGAGAGGTGAGAGGTGGGAAGTGAGAAATGGCCGGAAGGCGTTGACATCGGTATCGGGATGATGGCCGTGAACGACCATTCCGGCGATTGCATGGGGTTCAAGCATTTGCTATACTGGGTCGCATGAAACCTGCTTTTACACGACAGCCGCAGGAGGCGGGTTCGTTCCGCACCGACGGTCTCAAACCGATCGTCACGGTCGAGAAGGGCCTTGGCGGCGGGCGGGTGATTTGCTGCTCGAACCGTTCGCACTGGCAAATGGCGTCTGCCGTGTTCGTGTCGCCGTCGGGACGCGTTGCCGTGGTCGATGGCGGCTATTACGCCGATGGCGACAACTTGGACGCCGTCCTGCGGTCGCTCGGCGGCACGGTCGACTACTGGTTTCTCACGCATGCGCATCGCGACCATTTCGGTGCGCTTGTCTCGATGATCGAGAAACGGGCGGATCTCGGCGGCATCCGGATCGGGACGCTTTTCTACGATTTTCCCGAAACGGACTGGCTGGACAAGACGGAACCGACGGCTGCGCTCAATGTGCGGCGGTTTCTCGCCGCGATGGCGACGGCTTCGCCGCCATTGGCTGTCGAGCGTCCGCGCAAGGGGCAGGTTTTTGATCTGGGCGACGGCTGGACGTTCGAGGTGCTCAACGACCGCGCGCTCGATTTGGACTTTACCGAGGTCAACGACACGGGCGTTTGCTTTTCGGTCAAAACGGGAAGCCGCACCTGGCTGCTGCCGGGCGACATCGCCGTGCGAACGAGCAGGCGGCTTGTCGAGGAACTGGGCAAGCGCCTTGAGCACGAGTTCGTGTTCATGTCCCATCACGGCCAATGCGGCGCTGACAAATGTTTCTACGCGGCCGTGAAGCCGAAAACCGCGATTTGGCCCACGCCCGACTGGCTGTGGGAGAATGATGGCGGTTCGGGGCCGAGTTCGGGATCGTTCAAGACGAACGAAACGAAATGCTGGATGGAGGATCTGGGCGTGCGGGAGCACCACGTCCTCACGGAGGATGTGGTGTTCGTCTAGGTTTTTGGGGACAGACCCCGAAAACCAGCGGTTGGCGGCCAACTCCTCTTGCGACGGTAGTCGCGAACGGAGATGCCGAATCGTTTTCGGAAGAGGTTGCGGAGGGAGTCGGAATTCTTGAATCCGCATTGCCGTGCGATGGCTCGGATGTTGGCTGAGCTGGTGCGGAGGAGGTTCTTGACGGCCTTGAGGCGAATGCCCTCAAGATACGCGCTGATCGTGGTTTGCTTGTATTCCTTGAACCGGAGGTCGAGGAGCCGGCGCGAGACGCCGAGCGTCTCGGCGACGCGTTCGGCTGAGATCCCCGTCAGCGCCTGTCGTTCCATGAGGTCCTGAGCGCGGCGGACAAGGGTTTCGTTGGGTGTGAAGTGGCGTGTCGAACCGCGCACGACGACCGTCTTGACGGGACAGACGATCGCGTGCGGAACGGTTTGTTTTCGGCTGGTCATGAGTCGGACGAGTTCACGGGCGGCGTAGAATCCCTGCCGATCGAAATCGGGCATGATGCTGGAGAGGGACGGCTTCAAGAAATTGCCCAGGAATTCATCGTTGTCAACACCGAGGACGGCGATGGTGGAAGGCACTTGTATCTTGGCGGTCGCGCATGCGTCAAGCACCTGGCCGGCGCGGGCGTCGTTTGCGCAGAGCAGCGCGGCGGGTTTTGCCAGTGAACGCATCCAGTCGATCATCGCCTGCCGGTCGGCGGCTCGTGCGGTGGAGCCGTTGCGGAAAACGTCGGCGGTTTGGTCGCGACGAGCGAGTTCGGCGCAGAATGCCGCTTCGCGTTCGATCGACCAGTCTTCGCCTCCAAGGGAGGGGACGTAGCCGAACGACCGGACGGTGCCCAGGGACAGGAGGTGGCGCGCGCCCATGATGCCGACGTTCTTGTTGTCCGTGCGAACGTGGGAGATCAGGTTTGTGTGCTGCACGAACGGCGGGATGGGGGCGTCGATCGCCACAATCGGAAATGTGGCGTCCGCCAAGAGGCCGTAGGCATCTGGCGCGAGGGGCAGGCTCGTGATCAGGCCGTCGACCTTCGAGGCGATGGCGTCCAGCAAGATTTCTCGGGCGAGGACGTCCTGGGCTTGGATGATGCGCAAGTCCCAGAGGAGGTTGACGCTGACGCGCGTGATTCCATTGGCTTGATGCCGACTCGACGAGTCGGCCAATTGGAGGATCAAGAGCACTGCATAGATTTTGGGTTTCATGGGGCCAGGGCGCAAAATGTTTTCCTGTCGATGGATTTTCGCAGAATCCTGCCGATCATGCAACTCTTTTCATTCGCGAAGATTTTTCCATGATCGTTCGCGTTGAACCATTGACTTCCGCAGATGGATTTTGTAAAATTGAAACGACGAAACGAGATTGGCGTCGCGAGGCCGAAATCAGGCTCAAGAACGAGTTTGGATGACGGATTGACAAGCCGCTTTTCATAATGATTCATACTGACTGACATGACAACGACTTCTCCCTTTTCAGCCATCCATTCATTGCCGCGGGCTCCGTTGCTTGACCTTGACGGCGCCGTTTGCCATGGAACCCAGGAAGTGTCCGGCGCTTCAGCTTTTCTTCGGCGATGTCGCGATGCGGGCATCCGTTGCCTTTCCACGACCAATCGCTCGAGTCGTCCGCCTGGGGCCATCCGCGATCAGTTGCGTGGTTTCAAGAGTCTCCCAGCACGAATTGATCTTCCGGGCGTGTATGTCAACCATTTGCAGGATGTGTGGTACGACGGCGCGGGCACCCTCTGGTGGGCGCATACGTACGACCTCCTGAAAACGGATGCGCAGGGCAACATTCTTGCGTCCGCCGTTGTGGAGGGGCACCACGCCGGGCTGGAGGTGCGCGGTGGCGTGCTCTACGTTGCGGTGTGTCCATCGGAGGGGCAGACAGAGGTGCTGCCGTTCTCGTCCGAGAGCCGTTTGCAGGTGAACGAGTACGATCCGGAAACGCTCGCCTTGCGGGCGGAGCGCATCCTCGACATCAACGACCGCGCGGGGTCGCTCGCGGTGCTTCCGGACGGCACGTTTGTCGTCGGCTGCCTGCGTCCCGCCGGGCTTGCGCCGGACGAGGTGCGGTTCCATCATCTCACGCCTGGTTTCAAGCCCATCGCGAGCCATGTCGTGAAGGCGGGGCGGCAGGATCTGGGCATCGAGGTGATCCGGCACGTCGGCGACGACCTTTTCCTCTACAGCTACACCAACAGCACCCGTGTCACGCTGGATGCGCGGACGTTTGCGCCCAAGGCGATCGAGCAGAACATCGCGGGCCAGACGGGCGTCTTCTTTGCCGAAGGCGCCACGTGGAACGGCATCACGGAGTACATCCCGGAGAAGGGCGGCTATGTTTCGCGACTCGAAAGGGCATAAATGACACGACAAGCAGTTTTTTCAACGCGCCACGGCGCACTTGAGTCCTTCCAGGACGCGGACGGCGTCGAACTCGTGCGTCCGGCGGCGGAGGCGTTCACGCTTTCGTTCCTCGATGCGCAAGGCGACGAAATCCGGATGAAGTCGAGCGAGTTCGCTTTTGCGAAGGAAGGCGACGACTTCGTCTATCGAAAGCCGGAGGGGCCGACCGTGCGGATCGCCGTGCGCGAGGCGGACGGGGCGCTTCGGTTCAAGCCGTCCGTCCGCGACTGGCCGACGGGGTTGCGGCTGAACTGGTTTGATGGGCCGCAGATTCACGTTTCGACTCGGGGGCGCCTTTTCTGGCCGTTCTGCGACGGTGTTGAAGTGTCCAGGTTCGACACGAAGACTGACCGCTCCGACGGATTCACCCCGCTTGGATGGGCGAAGCGCGTGAGCGGCCTGGGCTCGCTTTACCCTGCCGAAGCGCAGATGCAGTTCATCGCCCACTACCAGGATGGGCGCGGCGTCTATTTCGCGGCGCTCGACGACCGCCATGTGCAAAAGGCCGTCAATTGGGAATTGATGGATGCCGACACCCTGCGCCTGACGTTGCAGACATTCTGCGGCGAGGCGGAGGATGGCGTTTACAAAAGCGGTTTCGAGTACGAGCTGCGTCCGTTTCGGGGCGGCTGGATGGAGGCGTGCGAACTGTACCGCGACTGGATCCGCACGTTGCCTGCGTTCGCCGGGAAGCCCGACTATCCCGACTGGTTCGAGGACTCGCCGATCACGATGATCTACCCAGTGAAGGGCGAAGGCCTCGACCACGGGCCGGAGCCGCTTTTCCCCAATCGCTACTACCCGTACACGAACGTTCTTGCCGAAGTCGAGAAGTATTCCGACGCGCTTGATTCGCGCCTGATGGCGCTTGTGATGCACTGGGAAGGCACCGCCCCATGGTGCCCGCCGTATGTGTGGCCGCCCTTTGGCGGCGAGGCGGCGCTGGCCGCGCTTCGCGATGCGTTGCACGCGCAAGGGCATCTTCTCGGGCTCTACTGCTCGGGGACGGCCTGGACGCAGGTGAGCTGCACGGACTTCCAGTATTCGCAAGAACAGAAGTTCGTGGACGAGGATCTCGGCCGCTTCATGATGCGCGGACCGAAAGGGGAGATCGAAGGCGTGATTTGCAACCATCCACGCGGTCAGCGCATCGGCTACGACATGTGCCTCGCGGAGGACTGGTGCCGTCGCACGCTGATCGACGAGGCGCTCAAAATGGCGCGTTTCGGCATCGACTACTGCCAGTTCTTCGACCAGAACCTTGGCGGCGGCGCACGGCTCTGCTGGAGCGCAAAGCACGATCATCCGCCCGTGCCTGGCGCCTGGATGTCGGATGCGATGCGCACGTTGCAGGAGGACATGCTCGCGGAGATCGCCGCAGTCGGTTCAACGATGACACTCGGTTGCGAGGCCTGTGCGGCAACCCCGTTTGTGAAAACCCTTTTCTTCAACGATTCGCGCCCCGGGTTCTCGCGCCACCTCGGACGCAAAGTGCCGGCGATGGGCTTTGTGTTTCACGAATGGATGTGCAATTTCTCCGGCAATCAGTGCGGGCAGGCGACGGATCCGTTCTACCGATGGACGTGGTCGTTCCTTGCGGGCGACATGCTCTCCATCGTCCTCGGCCCGGACGGCAAGCTCATCCGCTCATGGGGGACGCCGTGGACCGCGCCTGTGCCGGATCAGGAGAAGCTGATTGGGCTTGTCCGCCGGTTCAACGATCTCCGCAAGCAATATCCGCGGCATCTCCTCCGCGGTCGCATGATCCGCCCGTTCGTGCAGGTGGTCTCGGCGGAATCCCGGATCGACGGCGGCATGGAGTGGGAGATCGAGCCGGAGGTGATGTCCTCGTTCTGGGAGGCGGAAGATGGCTCCCGCGTTGGCTTCCTCTCCAACCGGATGCAACACGACGCGGCCGTTGAGTTGATTTATCCAGACGGGCGAACGGAAACACGCCGTCTCGCCGCGTTGGAAACCGATGTCATGGAAATGGAGTAAAGCATGAAGTCAATCTCTGAAAATGTTTCGCCCATTGACGCGCGGCGTGTATGGACGTTGCACGGCGATTTTGGATCCATCGATGGAACCGCGACCGTTGCCGACGGTCGAACGACGTTCGCGAACGACACCCTTGCGGTCGAGAAAACCGTCGAGGCCGGCGCTGGCGGCGTGCGCCGCAGCCAGACGATCGTCCGAAATGTGTCCCAGGCGCCCATTGCGCTGACGACGCTTTTCGACCGGTTTGAGTTCGACGATGGCGACATCGACATTTACACGCAGGTCAACATCTGGCAGAACGAGAGCCGCGGCGCGTGGCAGTGTCTGCACACCGGCATCGCCGTGCGCGGCTGCGGGATGCGGACGACGTGGGGGGCGGCGCCGGTCCTGGCGGTCTGGAATGAACAAGCGAAGCGAGGGCGCGTCTTTCATCTGATGTCGGATGCGACGTGGGAGATGCGTGCCGAACGCACGACGCCGACGCCGGGCAAGACGGCGATCGCGGTCGAGACGGGTGTCGATCCGCGCCATTTGCACACCGTCTTGAAGCCCGGCGACTCGTTTGCGCTCCCCGAGGTTGTTTCATACGATTTCACGAACAAGCTTGATCTCGATTGCCACAAGCTGCATGCCTGGTGGAATGCAACGCATCCGGCGCCGCGCTGTCCGACGCTCTACAACACGTGGCTCTGTCGCTACCATGACATTGACGTTGATCTGCTGTTGAAGCAGGTCGCGTGCGCGTCGCGGCTGGGGCTGGAGTATTTCGTCGTGGATTCCGGGTGGTACGGTCCGAAGGATGGCATCTGGGAACATCGTGGCGATTGGTCCGAACGTCCGGACGGACTGTTTCAGGGGCGCCTCTCGGAGATTTCGGAAGCCGTGCGCGCGGCAGGCATGAAGTTCGGTTTCTGGATGGAGGCGGAGATCGGCGGTTCCTCGGCACAGATCGTTCGCGACCATCCGGAAGATTTCCGCATGATCGGCGGCAATGCGTATCTTGATTTCGCCAAGGCAAGCGCCCGGGAGCGTCTCCTCGAGACGACATGCGCACTGATCGAGCGGTACCAGGCGTCGTTCATCAAGTTCGACTGGAACAACGACAGACCCGTCGATCCGACAGGGCGGGCGTTCGCGGACTACAATGCAGGCTATCGCACGTTTCTTCGCGCGGTGCGCGAGCGGAACCCCGGGATCTATCTCTGCGGGTGCGCGAGCGGGGGCCTGATGATGGATCTCGGCTGGGCGCGGGAGTTCGACAGCTTCTGGCTGAGCGACAACCAGAGCATCGGCATGGGGTTGCGCATTGCGCGCGAAACGATGCTGCGGTTGCCGCCGCGTTTAATTGAACGGTGGCTCACGGTGCGATCGCTCGCGAACGCTCAGCCGGACTTCTTCGGCAAGGATGAACGGCTCGTCTCGACCGAGGATGCCAACTGGCGAAACCTACGGTCTTATCCGCCGGAGAGCGCGGCGGCCTTCGCGGCGGGCGGCCCGCTTGGCTTCAGTTGCGACCTGACGGCGCTCTCTGAAAGCCATTTCGCCTTTTTCAAGAGGCTCGTCGAGGAGCATCAGGCTGACGAGGCGTTCTGGGCGCGTGCCGTCGGGCGCGTGCTCTGTGCAGGACCGACCGTTCAGGCCGTCCAGTGCAGCGACGAGGGGTTGGCGGACGTGCGGATCTTCGTTGCGGTCGATGGCGCGACCCAGACGGCCGTCACGGTGGCGCCCGTCCTGAATCCGGCGATGGCGTATGCCTGCAATGACGCGACCCGTTCCGGCGCCGACTGGATGGCGGCAGGGATCCGCGTCGAAGTGGACGGACTCTCCGGATGTGAAATCCGCTTGCGCTCGTCGACGTTGGAGACATCCCGTTTCGGAGGTCAACATGAAGACAAAAGACCAATCGACGCTGAATCAACCGTCCTTGAGGTCGACATTGACAGACATTGACGGACTGTGCCCTGCGCAGGTCGAGACAGCGGGCAAAACGGCTGGCGAGGTGGCGGAGCGTCAGGACGACATCCGGTTGAAATTCGGTGTTCTGGCAGACATTCACATCGACGAGCGGCATTTCGCCGAACCGGGAGGCGGACATTCCGTGCGCGTCTTCAAGACGGCACTACAATGTCTGTGTGCGCGCTCGGTTGACGGCGTTGTCATTTGCGGAGACCTGACGCAGGACGGGCGCATCGCCGAGTTGAGGCGCTTGGCCGAGACTTGGCGGGAGGTCTTTCCGAACGACCGGCGTCCCGATGGCGGACGCGTCGAGCGGCTTTTTGCCTTCGGCGACCATGACGTCGAACGTCCCTATCTGTTGTTGAAGCACTGGCCGGAGCAGCTGGAAGACCCGAAGGTCATCGCCGACATGCGCGAGAACCACATCGCCTACGTTGACCGCGCAAAGGTCTGGAAGGACGTCTTTCACGAAGACTTCGCCCCGATCATGCGGCGGACGATCAAGGGGTACGACTTTGTCCTCGCCCACCTCGTCAACAAGGACGAAGACGGCCTTCGCTATGCAGATCCGCTTTACATCCCGGGTCTGGAGGAGTTTTTCGAGGCCCAGGCGTTCGACCGGACGAAGCCGTTGTTCTACGTGCAGCACAAGATTCCGCGCGGCACGGTCGGCGGCAGGCACCAGTCGGGACAGGACGCCGGACGCACGTCGGCGATCCTTTCGCGCCATCCGAACGCCGTCGGCTTCTGCGGACACAAGCACCGGACGGCAACGGAGGAGCTGTCGCTCTGGCAGGGTGCCTTCACGCAAATCCAGGCGCCCGGCCTTGCCTCGCTCCTGACGGCTGCCGGTCGCGAGAACTCGCGTTGTTCGTGCGAGGCGCCCTGCTCGACGCCGCCCCAGCAGATGGATCAACTCGACACGCGGCTTGACGGCTCTCATGCGTTGGTCGCCACCGTCTACGCCGATCGCATGGAAATCGATCGCATCGACATTCTGCACGGTGGCGAAGCCGTGGCGGAGCCGTGGATCGTTCGCCTGCCAAACGACGGAAGCGCCGCCTACGAGCGCCGCGGCAAGACGGCGCCGGTGCCGCAATTCGCGGCCGGAGCGAAGGTGAAGATCGCGACGCGTCTCGGCAAGGACCGCGCCGGGACCGCTGCCCACCAGGTCGTCGTGTCGTTTCCGCCCGCCCATGCGCCACGCGCCTACGACTACGAGGTGACGGCGCTTCTCTCGAAGGGCGTCGTGACGCGCGTGGCTGCGCAGAAGCGCGTTTATTCGCCGAAGTGCTATTGGCCGGAACGACACGACACGGATGACGTGGTCTGCGTTTTCAGCCGGGCGGAGATATCCGACAACCACGAAAGCGTCAGGTTTGTCGTTCGACCGATGAACGCTTGGGGCGCGGCCGGCGAGCCGATCGAGTCCGAGGATGGGGAATTCTGGGCCAAGGGCGCTCTCTATCCGTTTTAAAATCAATTCCGTCCAGGCGCTTGGTGTTGCGTCGGCGTTTCAGGCGTTGTCCTGGCTTCTTTGCCAGCTTGCGTCGGCGAGAAAGGCGTCAAGAAATTCCATTGCGCCGGCGTGGTCGTTGAATTCGCCGTCGATCTGGCGTTCGTAGCAGGCGTCGAGGATGGTCTTGAAGCTTGGTCCGGGGTCGAAGCCGCGTTCGATCAGGTGGCGTCCGAGCACCAGCGGCTTGGGGGGCTCTCGATCGACGGCCGCTTCGCGGGTTCGTCGGCGAAACGTTTTGATCGCATCGAAGGACACGGGGTGGGGAGGGGTGGCCCGGAGGTCGCATTCCATCACGAGCGCCAGCAGATCCATTCGTCTCGCCTCGACGGCGAGGCGGCGGTACGCCTTGTCCGAAGCGTCGGCGAGAACGAGCGCCATGGGGCGCATGTGGCAGGCGACGAGGCGCACGACGGCGTCGGCGAAGCCGCCGAGATTCCAGAGCCGATCAATGAAGCTTCGGATTTGCCTTTCGCCAATCTTTTCATGACCATGGGAGATGATTCGACCGTCCGGCTCCTGCTGTGTCGTCTCGGGCTTGCCGAAGTCGTGGCAGAGCACCGACACCGCCACGAGCAGGTCGTCTGCCCGGCCGCCGGTGCGGACGTGCGGAAGGGCGTCGACGGCGTGGAGCGTGTGCGTCCAGACATCGCCTTCGGGATGCCAGCGCGGATCTTGTTCGCAGCCGATGAGGGCTTCGAGCTCGGGGTAGTGGCGAATCCAGCCGCAGTCGCGGAGAAACGCAAGGCCGAGCGAGGGTTTCCGACCGAGAAGCAGGAGCTTTTCCCATTCACCGGCGAGCCGTTCGCGGGGCAGATCGTCTTGGGACATCGTGCGGCAGAGCGCGAGGGTCTCGGGCGCGACGGTGAAGTCAAGCCGTGCAGCAAATTGCATGGCGCGCAGGACGCGCAGGGAGTCGTCCACGAAGCGCGGGCCGACGTGGCGCAGGATGCCGGCCTGGATGTCGGCGAGTCCGTTGAAGGGATCGATGATCTCGACGGCGAGCGGGTCGAGGAGAATGGCGTTGATGGTGAAGTCGCGGCGGGCGCAGGCGTCGTGGAAGGGGAGGGCGGGCTCGGCATCGACGAGGACGCCGCGGTGGCCGGGCGCGAACTTGCTTTCGCGGCGGGGCAGGGAGACATCGACCGGCACGCCGACGAGCTTGATGACGCCGAAGCTGACGCCGACTTTGTCGAGCCGGAATGCCGGGGCGAGGAGGGCTTCGAGCTTGCCGGGCGAGAGCCCATAGACTTCGACGTCGATGTCGTTGGGGATGCGCCCCATCGCGGCGTCGCGGACGCATCCGCCAACGAAGAAGGCGCGTCCGCCAGCGGTTTGGACGCGCCGGGCGACTCGCATTGCAGCTTCGGCACTGGGACCTGCACGGAGGCAGCGTTCTAGAATCGCGTGCGGCATCGCTTCCTCTTTCTCCTGTTGATTCGTGTTGTTGGCGGTTTCGTTTTGGATGTTTACGTCAAACAAGGAAGTCTAGTAATTCTCATGTTATCGGTCAAGGATTGTGTTTTTGGGGCGGAGGGACGAAGGAGTCCAAGGTTCAAGGAAACCTTTGTCGCTTCAATGGCATGTCTTCGAACGGCAACCCCTTGTCGAGAAGCAAGGTGGAAGGGCGACGCCGTCCCGGCGAGTCGCCCCTCGTCCGCGCTTCAGCGTGGTGCGCCTCAGAAACAAGTGCACGATCTGAGGCACGGACCTTCCTGTCCGTAAATGCCATCTTCGCCGTACACGTACCCGTTCACGGCAAAAAAAAAATGGCGGAGAGAGAGGGATTCGAACCCCCGGTACCTTGCGGTACACAGCATTTCCAGTGCTGCACCTTCGTCCACTCGGTCATCTCTCCGGGAGACGCTCTTGCGTCGGGATTTCTTTTCAGGTTAGCATAAAAGCGACAATGTCAGCAAGGCCAATTTCGCCCACCCAAAATTCGTGGGGTAGCGGCAATGTGTTAAAATTCCATTGCTCTCGATATAATTAAGGTAAGGAGGAAAAACTCAGCCAATCCGATCTGGCCAAGATTTTGGGAACTCAACAGCCGGGTGGGTCGCGGGTTTTTAGCCGTTGTCCGCAGGTGGTTTGCGCTTGCGTTTGGGGGGCGGTTGGGTGGGCACGCGGTGCCCACCCGCGGGAGAGGGCTTTTTGGGCTTGGGGGAGGGGGCTTTGGGCTTGGGGGCGGAGGGCGGGGATGAAACCCCGCCCCTACGAGATTGGGGGGCGCGGTCGTCGTCGATGGCGAGGAGGAGGCCGGCCATGAGGAAGGTGGTGGCGAGGGAGCTGCCGCCGTGGGAGATGAGGGGGAGGGGGATGCCGGTGAGGGGGATGGCCTTGACGACGCCGCCGATGTTCAGGAGAATCTGGAGCCCGAGGCAGGCGGAGAGGCCGGTGGCCGCGGCGGCGCGGAAGGGATCCGGGGTGCGTTCGGCCACGCGCAGGCCGCCGAGGACGAGGGTGGCGTAGAGGGCGGCGACGAGGATGCAGCCGACCAGCCCGAGCTCTTCGCCGATGATGACGTAGGCGAAGTCGGATTCGACGATGGGCACGACGTTGGGGGAGCCGGCGCCGAGGCCGGTGCCGAGGAGGCCGCCCGTGTAGAGCGCGACGAGCGCCTGGAGCGGCTGCCAGCCGCCGCCCGTGGCGGCGGTGAAGGGGTCGAGCCAGGCGGCCAGGCGGGCGCGTCCGCGCGCGGAGAGCGGGATCAAGAGGCGGGCGAGGAAGAAGACGGCGGCGAAGCCGCCGAAGAGGTAGGCGGAGCGCTTGGTGGCGGCGTAGAGCATGACGAGCAGGGTCGCGTTCATGAGCGCGAACATGCCCATGTCGCCTTGCAGGACGAGGAGCGCCATCGGCGGGATCCAGAGGATGCCGACGGTGACGAGGACGTTGAGGGGCGGGAGGGGGATGCCGAGGAAGCCGCGGGCGAGGAGCTTGCCGTGGCCGGCGAGGATGCCGGCGAGGGCGAGCACGAGCAGGGGCTTGATGATTTCGACGGGGTTGACGTTGCCGGGCAGGAAGACGGCGCCGCGGTACTTGCGTCCGGCGACGAGCACGAAGCCGAGCACGAGGAGGGCGAGGCCGAGGAAGGCGGGCCAGAGCGGTTCGAGCCTGCCGATGCGGCCGTGGCGTCCGAGGGCGTAGACGAGCACCATCAGGACGAGGCCGGCGGGCAGGGCGAGCTGCGAGGGCGTGGCGAGGGCGAGCGTCTGCGCCGCGCCGATGCGGGTTTGGAGCGCGAGGCCGATGCCGCAGAGCGTCATGACGGCGGAGGGCACGGCGATGGAGCCGCGATAGCCGGCGAGCCGGAGCGCGGCGTAGACGAAGAGCAGCGCGACGGCGAAGACGCCGAGGGGGGCGAACGTCGCGGTCTCGATCAACGGGGTGTTCGCGAGGTGCACCGTGAGGAGGGAGAGGTGCAGCGGCAGGACGACGAGCAGCGGGAGGATGACGAGCGGCAGGAACATGGCTACGGCGTCTCCTTTTCGTATCGGGCTTCGAGCGCGGCGGCGCGTTCGAGGATGGAGGCGGCGATCGGCAGGGCGGAGGCGGAGCCGTAGCCTGCGTTTTCGACGATGACGGCGACGGCGAGGCGCGGGTTCCGGCGGGGGGCGAAGCAGACGAACCAGGCGTGGTCTTCGCCGCCGGGGTTCTGCGCGGTGCCGGTCTTGCCGCAGACGTCGAGGCCGGGGAGGTCGGCGGCGCGGCCGGTGCCGTGCGTCACGACGCGGCGCATGGCTTGCGCGACGCGGCGGGCGGTCGAGGCGCGGAAGAGGCGCGGGAGCTCCTGCGGGGGCTCGGCTTCGACGAGCCTGGGCTGGAACATGCGGCCGTCGTTGGCGATGGCGGCGACGAGCATGGCCATGTGCAGCGGGGTGGCGGTGAGGCGGCCCTGGCCGATGCCGAGCTGGGCGAGCTCGCGCCGCTCGCCGCGGCCGAGGTGGGGGAGATTGCCTTTTTGGGAGACGAGCGCGCCGCCGGCCGTTTGGAAGACGGGGATGCGCGCGTTGAACCAGAGCCGGTCGGCGAGGTCGTTGAAGGCGTCGGTGCCGCATCGGACGGCGGCGTTGGCGAAGTAGGTGTTGGAGGATTTGGCGAGGGCGGTGTCGAGGTCGAGGACGCCGAAACCGGGCCAGACGAGGCCGCGCTTTTCGTAGGCGTAGTATTCATGGTCGCGGATGGGGCGGCGGGCGCCGGGGGCGAGGTAGCCGTTGGCGGGGCAGTCGATGTGGAGCGGGATGCCGCGTTCGACGGCGAGGCCGGCGATGGCGATCTTGAAGGTGGAGCCGGCGGGGTAGCGTCCGTGGAGGGCGCGGTTGAGGAGCGGCGAGTCGGGGTCGCGGTTCAGGGCGCGGTCGAAGGCGTTGGGGTCGAAGGCGGGCGAGGAGAGGAGGATGCGGATGGCGCCGTTGCGCGGGTCGAGGGCGACGACGGCGCCGCGGCGGTCGTCCATCAGCGCGTAGGCGTGCTGTTGGAGATCGGCGTCGAGCGTCAGCACGATGTCGCCGCCGACGTGGCGGACGTCCTTCATGGCCGTGAGGCCGGTTTTGCGGAAGTCGCGTTCGCCCGGTTCGGCGTAGCCGCTGACGATCATGTCCGCCGCGTTTTCGAGGCCGGTGAGCCCTTCGGTGGGGTGGCGGAAGCCGATGACGTGGGCGGTCGCGGGGCCGTAGGGGTAGGCGCGCAGGGATTTCGACGTGGGGTCGGATTCCGCGAGGATGCGTCCGGCGCGGTCGCGGATTTCGCCGCGCACGAGGTGGGCGGCGGCGTTGTCCTCGCGCGGGTTGTGGCGCTCCATGAAGCGGACGAAGTCGCGGCGGGTGAAGCCGGCGAGCTGCCATGTGGCCTGGTAGGCGAGGATGGCGCCGAAGGCGGCGAGGAAGAGCCCGGCGAACGAGTGGAGCGTGCGGCGGCGCGGGCGGAAGCGCTCCTCGCGCCGGAAGGCGAGGAGCAGGACGAGGAGCAGGCAGGCGACGTAGAACCAGAAGTTGAGCGCGGCCAGGACGGCCTGCGCGCGGGGCGCCAGAAACTGGGCGAGGCCTGCCAGCGAGATCATGCGGCGTCCTTCAGCGCCGGGCGTCGCGCCGGCGGAACTGGGCGAGGGCTTCGGGCGAGAGGCGGGGGTTCTTGAGCAGCTTGCATTCGATCTTGCCGCTGTAGAACGTCTCCCGGTCGGCGGCCGTCAGGCCGGCGTCCTCGGCGAGGTCGGGGTTGCCGGTGAAGACGAAGCCGTCGTAGGCGTCGGCGTGGGCTTCGAGGAAGCCGCCGATGTCGAGGTAGGTGTTGCGCAGGCGGACGGGGTCGCCCATGCGGCCGCCGTAGGGCGGGTTGAGGAGGATGACGCCCCGTTCGGCGGTTTCGGGAACCGGGCTGATCGTGATGTCGCCCACGGCGCACTCGACGTGCTCGGCGCCGCCGGCGAGCGCGAGGTTTTCGCGCGTGGCGTCGATCATCTCGGGGTCGATGTCGCTGGCGACGATTTTGCAGGCGACGTCCTTGTGCCGCTCGAATTCGCGGACGGCCTCGGAGCGCAGCTGCGTCCAGGCGGTCGGCTCGAAGCAGGCGAGGTGCATGAAGGCGAAGTTCTCTCGTTTGAGGGCGGGTGCGCGGCGCTGGGCCATCCAGAGCGCTTCGATGGCGATGGTGCCGCCGCCGCACATGGGGTTGAGGAAGTTGCCGCGGCCGTCCCAGCCGGTGGCCATGACGAGGGCGGCGGCGAGGGATTCGCGGATGGGCGCGGCGGAGGAGGCGGCGCGGTAGCCGCGGAAGTTGAGCGATTCGCCGGTGGTGTCGATGTAGATCGAGGCGGCGTTGTCCGCCCAGTGCAGGAAGAGGCACGCTTCGTCGCGGATGTTGCCGGAGTCGGGGCGTCGGCCGCAGGCGGCGCGCATGCGGTCGACGACGGCGTCCTTGACCTTGAGGGCGGCGTATTGCGTGTCGAGGATCGTCGGGTTGTCCACGGCGCGGTCGACGGAGAAGTAGCCGTTGGCGTCGAGGTAGCGTTCCCAGGGGATTTCGACGAGGTTCGCGTAGAGCTGGCCGGCGTTGCGGGCGCGGAAGCGGTCGAGGGTGTAGAGGACGCGGTGGGCCGTGCGGAGGTGCAGGTTGAGCCTCATGCAGTCGGCGAGCGTGCCTTCGGTCTCGACGGACGTTTCGGTGGCGCAGCCGGGGCGGAAGCCGAGCGATTCGAGCTCCTGCGAGAGGTAGGGCGCGATGCCGCCGGAACAGGTGACGACGAGCGTGCTGGGCTCTTCGGTGAAAACCGGGTTCATGCGCCGCCCTCAGTTGCGCCCGTCGGCGATGTACCGCATGAGCCCGCCGGCCAGGATGATGGCCTTCTGGCGTTCGGTCAGGGCGACCTTCACCTTGAAGGCGGTGCCGCGGGTCGTGTTGCGGACGTCCATCTCGCCGCTGCCGGCGATGGCTTCGGCGATGCCGTCGAAGACGAGGGCGTCGCCGGCGTCGACGGCGTCGTAGTCGGCGGGGTCGGCGAAGGAGAACGGGACGATGCCGAAGTTGACGAGGTTCGCGTGGTGGATGCGTTCGAGGCTCTTGGCGACGACGACGCGGACGCCGAGGTACATCGGGCACATGGCGGCGTGCTCGCGGCTGGAGCCCTGGCCGTAGCTGTCGCCGGCGACGATGACGTTGGCGATGCCGGCGTCTCGGTTGGCGGACGCCTTGTCGTGGAAGTGCGGGTCGACCGGCTCGAAGACGTATTTCGCGTAGGCGGGGATGTTGGAGCGGTACTTGAGGCGGGCGCCGGCCGGCATGATGTGGTCGGTGGTGATTTTGTCGCCGACCTTGATGGTGGCCTGCGCGTCGAGCCTCGCCGGGAGCGGGGCGCCGGCGGGCACGGCGCCGATGTTCGGGCCGCGGAGGATTTCGGTGTCGGGCACGCCCCGGCCGGCGGTGTCGCGGTAGAGGAAGAGCGAGTCGTCGATGATGAAGCGCTCGGGGATTTCCACGGGCGGCGCGGTCTCGACGGTCGTCGGGTCGGTGAACTCGCCGGTCAGGGCGGCGACGGCCGCGGTTTCGGGGCTGACCAGGTAGACCTGCGCCGATTTCGTGCCGGAGCGCCCTTCGAAGTTGCGGTTGCTCGTGCGCAGGGACACGGCGTCCGTTCCCGGCGACTGGTGGTTGCCGATGCAGAAGCCGCAGGCGTTTTCGAGGATGCGCGCGCCGGCGAGGACGAGGTCGCCGAGGAGGCCTTCGCGGGCGAGTTCGAGCACGACCTGGCGGGAGCCCGGGGCGATGCCGACGGAGACGTCGGGGTGGATTTTCCTGCCCTTGAGCATCAGCGCCACGGTTTTCAGGTCGCGGTAGGACGAGTTGGTGCAGGAGCCGATGAGGACCTGGTTGACGCGCTTGCCGGCGAGCGACGCGACGGTGGCGATGTTGGCCGGGTTGTGCGGGCAGGCGGCCAGCGGGACGAGGGTGGAGAGGTCGATTTTGAAGACGTCGGCGTAGGCGGCGTCGGGGTCGGCCTCGATGGGCGTCCAGTCCGCCTCGCGGCCCTGGGCGGCGAGGAAGCGGCGCGTCAGCTCGTCGCTGGGGAAGACGGAGGTCGTCACGCCCAGCTCGGTGCCCATGTTGGCGATGGTGGCGCGCGACGGCACGTCGAGCGTCTTGACGCCGTCGCCGCCGTATTCCATGACGACGCCGACGTTGCCCGAGGAGCCGAAGCGTTCGAGCACCTTGAGGATGACGTCCTTGGCGGAGACGCCGGGGCGGAGCCTGCCGGTCAGCTCGACCTTGACGACGCGCGGGGCGGCGAGGTGGAAGGCGCCGCCGCCCATGGCGACGGCGACGTCGAGCCCGCCGGCGCCGATGGCGATCATGCCGAGGCCGCCGCCGGTGGGGGTGTGGGAGTCGGAGCCGATGAGCGTCTTGCCCGGGATGCCGAAGCGCTCCAGGTGGAGCTGGTGGCAGATGCCGTTGCCGGCGCGCGAGTAGACGACGCCGTATTTTTTCGCGACGGACTGGAGGTAGGCGTGGTCGTCGGCGTTTTCGAAGCCGACCTGGACGGTGTTGTGGTCGACGTAGCTGACGGAGAGCTCGGTGCGCACGCGGTCGAGCCCCATGCTCTCGAACTGGAGGTAGGCCATGGTGCCCGTGGCGTCCTGCGTGAGGGTCTGGTCGATGCGGATGGCGATTTCGCCGCCCGGCGCGAGGGTGCCGGAGACGAGGTGCCGGGAAAGGATTTTCTCGGTGATGTTCATGTCTGCTTGTGAAGACGGGCGGCGTCGTAGATGTCGAAGACGGTGCTCAGGGTGTCCGCGGCGCTCGCCACGGTGACGAACGGCGGTCGGCGGTCGCGGACGGATTCGGCGAAGTCGGTGATTTGGGCCTGGTGGCCTGTGCCGTAGTAGGCTTTGCCGACGGCGGCGGGCTTGGGCGCGATGGCCTCGTCGAGGCGCGCCTTGACACTTGCTTCGATGGTCTTGTCTCGGAAGTCGATTTTGAACGGCTTGTCGTTGCGGATGTCGATGGCGCCTTGGTCGCCATGGAAAGAAAGATTGGATTCCCATTCGATATGACTCGACGCCGTGGCTTCGATGGTTCCCAGTGCGCCGCAACTCAGCCGGAGCACGGCTGCTGCCGTGTCCTCGGTTTCGATCACGTCGCGATGGGTGAAGTTGTCGATCATGGCGATGACGGATTTGGCGCCGCCGGTCAGCCACAGGAGCTGGTCGATGTAGTGGATGGCCTGGTTGATGAGCACCGAGCCGCCTTCGCGCTTCCAGGTGCCGCGCCAGGCGTCGGCCTTGTAATAGGCGTTGGAACGGAAGCAGCGCAATTGCATGCCGGCGGTGAGCAGGGTGCCGAAGACGCCCTCCGAGAGCATGGCGCGCAGCTCGCGGTTGATGGGGTCGAAGCGGTGCTGGAAGACGCCGCCGAAGACGCGTTCGGGATGGCGTTCGGCGGCCTCCAGCATCCGGTCGAGATTCTGGCGGTTCTGTGCCAGCGCCTTTTCGCAGAGGACGTCCTTGCCGGCTTCCAACGCCGCGATGGCGAGATCCGCATGCGAGGCATGGTCTGTGCAAATGCTGACAGCCTGCACGGTGGGGTCGGCGAAAACCTCCTCGGCGGAAACGGCCCACTTTCCAGCGCCGAACTTTTCGGCGGCATTTTTCGCCCGTTCGGGAATCAGATCGCAGGTCCAGGCGATTTCGACAAAGTCGAGTTGTTTGAAGCATTCGAGGTGGAGGGGGCCGATCACCCCGCAACCGATCACGGCAACGCGCAGTTTTTTCATGAAAATCTCCAAAAAATTTTTGTCAGTCTATCATACTTGCACGGTGTTTGGCGACGCTAAAAAGCGCTTGGCGACGTTGAAGTAAAATGCAATTGGTGTTGATCGACGTCACACCGCCTGCCGTAAGTAAAGACCCGAGAGAAGCGCTGCCCCAGACCTCGGTCTTACCGAATTGAGAATTGAGAAATGGGGAAAAGCGGCCAGGGAGCCGTGGGCAACTTTGCAAACTTTGTCGTGAGCTTTGGCGGGTGTAGAATCCAGGAGTTCGGAGTTCGGTCAATGTGTGTGGGAGCACGATTAAGAGCGAGAGTGGTTTGGGGATGCTTTGAGGGGCGCGCAAACTTTGTGTCCATTTGCCCGCGGAGATTGTTGGAGACCGCCGTCCTCGGCGGGTGTTCGCCAGTGGTGGCGGGGTGGGGACTCGGGCGAGTGCGGAGCCTCGCGTTTCCAGGCTGGGGCGCCCTTCGTTGGACTCGGGGCGAGGGCGAGACGCGGCGGGGACGCCGCGTCCACAATGGCGCGCCGCGCCGCGCCGAGGCGCGGGCGAATGG
>JBMNOD010000122.1:0-6459 GCA_050942875.1 Kiritimatiellia bacterium | reverse complement strand
GGTCTGGGGTGTCCCCAGCCTGAACTTCTCACTTCGCTCTTCGCACTCCTCACTAAAAGCGGGGTCTGGGGTGTCCCCAGCCTGAACTCCTCACTTCGCTCTTCGCACTCCTCACTAAAAGCGGGGTCTGGGGTGTCCCCAGCCTGAACTTCTCACTTCGCTCTTCGCACTCCTCACTAAAAGCGGGGTCTGGGGTGTCCCCAGCCTGAACTTCTCACTTCGCTCTTCGCACTTCTCACTAAAAGCGGGGTCTGGGGTGTCCCCAGCCTGAACTTCGCTCTTCGCTCTTCGCACTTCTCACTAAAAGCGGGGTCTGGGGCAGCGCCCCAGCGGAAACTTCTTCCAGTAATCGGTCAAGTCAATCCATGGCCGGCGGTTGTCCGACCTCTTCGACTGACCGATTACCTGCAAACGGCAATCGCCGTTTGCAGCGAGCAGGGGGTTTGTGGTATCATTGACCCTGTTTTTCATGTTGGAGTTTCCCTGACGATGGCGCTGAAGGATGATGTAGAGCAGTATCCGGGGGCCGAGAGGCCGCCTTCCGCTGCATGGATGATCGTATCGGTGCCGGTGCTCGCCGTTGCGATCATCGGCTTCCTGGGTTTGATCTCATACGATTCGACCGACATCGGGCGGGTCGTGGCGCCGGCGAACCTTCAGGCGGTCAATTGGATGGGGTGGTTCGGCGCGTGGAGCGCCTACGGGCTGCTGGCGCTTTTCGGCCTTGGCGCCTACCTGATCCCGATTTGGATGTTCGTCATCGGCGCGATGATGCTGGCGCGTTTGCGTCTGGGATTCCGGGTGCTGTGGATGGTGCTGGCGACGTTCTTCACGTGCGCGATGTTGCAGTTCGGCAGCGAGGGGTTCGAGCCGGTGCTGACCGGCGGGCGGCTGAACATCGCGCCGTATGCCGGCGGCGGCATTGGCTACTTGCTCAACGACCTGACGATGGCGCAGTGGATCGGGGTGCATGGGACGGCGGTGCTCTACGGCGTGCTGATCGTCGTGTGCCTGGTCATGATCATCGGGCCGATGAACATCATGGAGTACTTCTTCACGCTGCGGGTTCGCGAGCGCGAGGTCAGCCGCCGGGCCGAAGAGGCGGAATTGGACGAAAGCCCGGCGGAGGCGCGTCGGCGCGCCCGTGCGGAGGCGCGGGCGCAGGAGCGTGCCGTGAAGGCAGTTGCGGCTGAGAAGAAGCGTGAAGCGCGCGAGCAGCGTCGCGCGGCTCGGGAGCTTGAGAAGGCAGAGCGCCTGGCGCAGCGCAAGATCCGGGTCAAGGCGTTTTGGAAGAGCGAGGATGCTCCGTCGGATGAGGACGGGAGCTTTGCTTTTGATCAATCGTCTTCAGATACGAAGGTCGAGGATGCGGGTGGAGCCGTATCGCCGCGGACGGCTGGCCGATCGGCCGCCCGAGCTGCACCCACCCCAGAGGCGGTTCCGGCGTCTCGGCCCGAGCCTGTTCGCAAGTCGGTGCCGACCACGTCGTTTGCGCCTAACGAGGTCACGTTCAAGCTGCCCACGACGAAGCTGCTTCGACCGCCGCCGGCGGTCTGCGAAATGGCGAACCAGGAAGAGATCGAGGAGCGCAAGAACATCATCATCGACACGCTTTCCGAGTTCAACATCAATGTGCAGGTGCCCGGCGTCGTCAGCGGCCCGGTCATCACCTGCTACGAGATCAAGCCGCCGCCGGGCGTGCGGGTCGACAAGATTTCCACGTATTCGAACGACTTGCAGATGGCGTTGCAGGCGATGAGCCTTCGCATTCTGTCGCCGATTCCCGGCAAGAACGTGATGGGCATCGAGATTCCGAATGATCAGCGTCGAGCCGTGTTCATTCGCGAGGTGGCCGACAGTCCTGCCTGGCGGGCGGCCACGAAGAAATACGCATTGCCCATGCTCCTCGGGCTCGACGTCAGCGGCGAACCGGTCATTGCCGACCTGGCCAAGATGCCGCACATCCTCATTGCGGGCGCCACCGGTTCCGGCAAGAGCGTCTGCCTCAATTCCATCCTCGCCGGCTTCCTGCTTTCGCGAACGCCGGACGACGTGCGCCTGCTCATGGTTGATCCGAAGATGGTCGAGTTCACGCCCTACACGGATCTGCCCCACCTGGTGGTGCCCATCATCACCGCCCCCAAGAAGGTCGGCGCGGCGCTCAAGTGGGCGATCGACGAGATGCGCCGGCGGCTGGAGATGTTCCGCCACGTCGGCGTTCGCAACATCATCGGCTTCAATTCGCGTGAACGCGCCAAGCAGGCGACCTTCTTCCCGGAGGGGGACGAGATTGAAGAGATGGAGATGCCTGAAAAGCTGCCCTACATCGTCATCGTGATCGACGAGATGGCCGATTTGATGCTCGCGGCGCAGTCCGAGGTCGAACCGCGCATCGTCAGTCTCGCGCAGCTCTCCCGCGCCGTTGGCATCCACATGATCCTTGCGACGCAGCGCCCTTCGGTGAACATCATCACCGGCCTCATCAAGGCCAACTTCCCGGCTCGGGTCGCGTTCAAGGTCTCCCAGCGCGTCGACAGCCAGACGATCCTGGATGCCAAGGGCGCCGAGCAGCTGATTGGCGCGGGCGACATGCTCTTCAGCAACCCCAACGGCACGCTGACTCGTGCCCAAGGCACTTGGATCGAGGAGAGCGAAGTTGTCGAGCTCGTCACCTGGTACCGCAAGCAAGGCGACCCCGTTTATGTGGACGAGATCAAGAACAAACTCGACCGCATTGTGATCAAGCCTGAGAAAGACGAATACGATGACGCAGATGGCGATGGCGAGGGCGAGGGCGGTGGCGCCGACGCCGAGACCGAGCTGCTTCGCAGGGCGCTCGAGAGCATCGTGAACTCGCGCCGGGCCACGACGTCCTCCGTCCAGCGCATGCTCCGCATCGGCTACAACCGCGCCGCCCGGCTCATGGACGAACTCGAACGGCGGGGCTGCATCGGCCCGGCCAACGGCGTCGCGCCCCGCGAAATCCTCCGCACGACGCTCGACGGCGACGGCGGCGATGCCGAGGGCGTCGTCGTCGTCGACGACGACGGCTGATTCACCACTGTGCTTGCGACAAAGCGGGCAACAAAGTTCACGACAAAGCTGCCTTCCGGCACTAGCGACTCGACAAAGTTCACGACAAAGCTCACGACAAAGCCGCCTCCCGGCACTAGCGACTAGCCACTAGCGACTAGCGACTCGACAAAGTAATTCGTAATTTGTAATTCGTATTCAACTCACCACTCATCACTCATCACTCATCATTTAAAGCAGGAACCCACCATGGCACTAGGAAAAAAGCTGAAGGAAGCTCGCGAAGCGATGGGGCTCACCGAATCCGATGTCGCCGAGAGCACGCACATGATGACCCAGATGATTCGGGAAATCGAAGCGGAGGATTACAGCCGTTTCAGCGCCCCGATTTACGGCAAGGGTTTCATCAAGCTTTACGCCAAGGCCGTCGGCCTTGATCCGGATCCACTCGTTGCGGAATTCATGGCTGCAATGTCTGGCAACGGCGAACCAGCTTCCAAGCCTTCACCTGCCGCACCCGTTGCGCCTGTTGCCGCGGTGCCTGGAGCAACGGAGCCTGAAACTCCGGCAACCGAACCTTCCCCTGCGCCGGCAGCGCCTGCGCCGCGTCACGTCTATGCCAAGGCTTCGGTGGTGACGATGCCCAGCACGGATGCACCGCATCCAATGCCGATGCCCACGCGGCCGACGTCTGCGTCTGCTCAAGCTGCACCGCCTGCTCGGCCTGTCGCATCTGCGCCGTCGTCGGCGGCCCGTCCTGTCGAACAGCCTGCGGCGCCCGTTGCAACGGACGCACCGCCTGCATCCGCTGCCCCTGCAGAACCTGTCGTTGAATCGGCGCCGCCTGCGCCTGCCTCCACGGGGTTCCGGCTCGAAGCCGAGCCGATGGTGGTCAATGTTGTTCCGCCGCAGCCCGTGTCTGCGCCTGCGCGCCCCTTCCAGCATCCCATGCCGAAGCAGGCGTCCAGGCCTGCGGTTGCTTTTGATGAGGACGATGACGATTCTTTCACCACGGAGCCGCGCCGACGCCGTCCCGCGCGTCAGAGCCGCCCGAATCCTCTCCCGGAGCTGATTGCGGAACTTCGCAGCCGATTCAACCAGTTGCGTGAGCATGTCGCGGCCTTTCATGAAAAGCCAGATGTTGACGACGACGATCATGCTCCTCTCGGCGATGAGACGCCCAACCGTCGCCGCTGGTGGATCGCGGCCGGTGTCGGCGTGGTGTTGGCTTTCATTCTGCTCGCCAATCGAGGTGGCGACGATTCGGCAAGCACCTCGATTCCTTCCGATTCTGATACGGTTCAAGCCGGGCTTGAGCCGATCGTCGATGCGCCGGAAGTCGTCGAAGACACGCCGGAAGTTGTTGTTGAGACGCCGCCTGCGCAACCAGCCGAGGAGCCTGTTGAGGCGACGCCAATGATGCGCGCGGAAATTGTTCGGGTGCTTCCGCCGCCCAAGTGCTTTGCGCGATGAAGTCCGCTGTCGTTGCCCTCGATCATCCGTTCACTCGGGAGCGAGTCACCGCGTTGTGCGCAGGTGATCTCGTTTCCGTTTCCGGTCTCGTTTACACAGGCCGCGACCGGCTCCACAAGCACCTCGCCGAGACGGGGCAGTCGCCGGTGGATTTGCGCGACGGCGCCATCTTCCACTGCGGGCCGGTTGTGCGACAAGAGGCGGACGGCACATGGCGGATCGTCGCCGCCGGGCCGACGACCTCGATTCGCGAGGAGCCTTACATGGCGACGGTGATCGCGGGGCAGGGCGTTCGCGTGATCATTGGCAAAGGCGGCATGGGGCCATCGACTTTGGCGGCGTGCCGCGAGCACGGTTGCATCTACCTTCAGGCCGTCGGCGGCGCCGCGGCGATCATTGCGAAGACGGTTGTCGCCGTCGAAGGCGTGCATTTCCTCGATGCCTTCGGCGCGACCGAGGCCATGTGGGCCTTGCGCATCAACGGGCTTCAGGGCGTGGTCGGCATGGATGCCCACGGACGCAGCCTCTATGACGACGTCGCCGACAGCTCGAAGCGGAAGCTGGCGGAGATGATGAGGCAATAGTTCGATGACAGGCAAAGAGTCTTATGGTGCAGGGCAGGAGCCGCCATGGCCGCGTTTGGGAGGCGATGACCTCCCGCGGGGCGCGACGCTTGAGGAACTCGCGAAGGCGTGGTTCGACCCGGACGAAGAGGAGTGGGCGGAGCAGGATGCCACAGAGGTTTGCTATGGGAACCCTGAAGCGACATGGGAGTTCATTCTGCTCCTGCTCAACGAAGCGAAGACGCATGACGATCTTGGCCGCATTGCCGCCGGCCCCTTGGAAGGTTTTGTCCAGGCTTTTGCGCATGACCAGATCGACAGGATCGAGAGGGAGGCCGAGCACAACGCCCGTTTTCGGACAGCCTTGAAGGGCGTCTGGTTCAGCGGAAGAAATGACGATGTGACGTTGCGCCTCCGGGCGCTTGGCTGCCACGATCTCAATGCGAAAGCGTGAGCTTTGCAAGCAAGCGTGAGCGAACAAGCCGTTCACATCGTGCTGTGTCAGCCCGAGATCCCGCACAACACGGGGGCGATTGGTCGCGTCTGCGTGGGGCTTGGCTGGCCATTGCATCTTGTCCGCCCGTTGGGGTTCCATCTTTCCGAGCGCTGGGTGAAACGCGCCGGACTCGACTATTGGGATCATCTCGACGTCCGCATTCACGACACGTGGACGGAGTTTTTGGAGACGTTCCATCCTGAGCGTCTTTTTCTGATGAGCACACGCGGAACGCGCGGACTGTATTCCTGCGTCTTCGCGCCAGGCGATGCGCTCGTTTTTGGCTCCGAAAGCCGCGGGCTGCCGCCAGATTTTTACGAGCGATATGCCGACCGCCTGTTTAAAATTCCCATGCCGGGCGAGCATGCCCGCAGCATCAATCTCGCCAACGCCGTCTCGATAGCGGCTTACGAGGCGTTTCGTCAGCTCGCTTCAACCGGGCAGGTGCCCGATTGAAACGAGGAGAACGGGTTCAGGACAAATGTCCCCCAACGACGAGCACACGAATTTTTGTTGATGAAGGTCGTAAGCCGTAGGGCATTCGGGTCTGTCCCCTTTCAGACAATGGAACTGGAACGACTGGTTGGGCGAATGTCGATGTTTCTCGCGAGTGAAACGCCATGCGACTGTTTCGCTACGAAGTCAACCTCATCAACCTTGTCAGCCTCGTCAGGATATGGATTGAGACGGGGAGCCGTCTGCGAAGTGTTTCAAAACATCTTTTCTCAGCAAAAAAAGTGTTTTGATCTATTCCCTAGAGCGGTTTGAGAAATAATATAGCCGCACGATGCGAACCAGGATTCTGCGTCTTGGGGCGTCACCGATCCGAAAGCCTTCCGGATCGCCGCGTTCAGCTTTCTTGACGTCCTTGCCTCCGCCGCCCGCAAAAGCGCC
>JBMNOD010000121.1:0-6469 GCA_050942875.1 Kiritimatiellia bacterium | reverse complement strand
AAACAAGCCGATTCTCACAGTCCCACGTATACGACCAGACGTCGTTGGTCAGCATGTTGCCATCCAGATCATAGACAGGATTACAGGATTGGACAAGATTTGAGAAGGATGTGTATTGGTTCAGGGCATTTGCCGTGTAGGTTGTTGTATCGGAATTAACGGATGAAGTAGTATGATTGCCGATGTGGTCGTAGGCATAGGTGAAAGCGTTTGATTGAATGTTTGCCGCAGTGACTTCGCTTCGGGCGTTGTAGCCGAAGGTGTCGGCATTGCGGGCGGTGACGCGCCCCGCGTCGTCGTAGGCGTAGTTGAGCGTGTTCGTCCAGCCCGTGGAGGTCGCGTTTCGCAGTTGACGGACGAGTTCGTGCCGCCGGATGTTTCTGGAAAGCGTGCGGGACAACTCAACGCCGTTGGAGCAGGCCAGCACATAGCCCGCGTCCCGTCCGAGGAACGAAAACGCATAGGATACGGCAAACGCGGCGTTCGAGACGACGGCGAGGCGTCCCTCGGCGTCGTAGCCATACGCCACCGAGTACGGTGCTGTGCCCCCGCCCTGCGACGCAGGCGAAAGAGCCATGCCCGCGAGGCGGTGGCGGTCGTCGAGTCGGCGTGTCAACGTCCAGACGTCGCCGCCAAGCGTCGCCGTCTCGTTCGTGGCAACGCCGAGGGCGCTGTTTCCATAGGTGTAGGCGGCGACGGCGTTGGAGACGAACGCGAGACGCTGGAAGGCGTCGTAATCGAGCGAAACGGCGGGTGTGGCGTCGGAGTACGACACGCCTGCCAAAAGGCCGTTGGCATTGTAGGCGTTTTCCTTCCAGGCGTCCCGCGCCCAGGTGGTGCGAAGCGGCTTGCCGTCCGGGGTGTAGGCGTAGGACACGGCGGAGCCGTCGGCATAGACCTTGTTGGTGACAAGCCCCGTGGCAGGGTCGTAGTTCCAGTGCGTGGCGTCCCACGTTGTGCCGTCGCGAGTGGTGCGACGGACTACTTTATACTTATCATAGAGAAAAACTTCTGACATTTAGACCTCTCCGAAGAACATCTCAATTATTAAAACCTTGCCTTCTAAGCAGGTGAAGCAATCGCTTCCACCTTGAAGACGGAAGAGGGGTTTTTGAAGCCTCGATTTTTTCAAGAATTGTGGCTTTTCCCGTACAAAACTTTATACACACATCGCATAGTTTTTCATACTGTTCTATTGGCGTGTAAAACGATATCGTGTACGAGTCGGCATAAGGAAGCTCCCCCCCGGCATTGACCCACATTTCACTTCCCATTACAGTTTTCAATGCGGAACCATTGTAAAATTCTATGAACTCAGGAGGTTGTGGTTCTACTGTTAAAGTCGAGAGTTTCTCGATGAAAACAGTTGAAGAAACAGGCATGTTGATTTCGGCAGTTTCAGACTCCATCCGGACGAGCAAATTTGTATAATTACATTCAACCGAGATTTTACGCAAAAGCTCTACAAAAAACGTTAACGGAAAATGCGGAGACGACACTGTTTGCATCGTCGTGTCGAAGACGATGGCAAACCGATGTAGAAAATTGTGCTTCAACGCAGATGGAGGGACAACGGATGACTTGTGAAACCCCCTGACAAAATACAGAAAAACCTCTTCACTCATCATCGGCCTCCTTAACACAAGAAGATTCTAGTCTCTTTTGCATTCTTCTTTGTCGTTCCTTTACAAAACAACATACAGGAATTAAGAGCACCAAATAAAAGACATAATAAAACCCTAAGCGCGTGCTTAAGAATGAAGACAACGGGAAAAAAAGGACCACGATACAGATTAACAAGAAGGGGGTTAAAATTGCAAACAACAGGATTCGATCCATATCAAGACGACCGGTCAGCTTTTGGGAATCAGGTTTCATTTTGCGGTTCCTTCCTTTTCTTTCACAGAATCCGTAAACAGATAATTCTTCAATCCTTTGAAAGCACAAAAAAGTCTTTTGGCGTCTCTCTCGACAAAATTTCGATTACATCCAACAACTGGCCATGCTTTGACTTCATGCTGCAAATGAATACAATCGCCTTGTCTTTTGTGTCCATAGCGGCAAGAAATTTGTGAAAATCCTTGTCGCTACTGAAGGTTTTGTCCTGAACAATGTAATTATCGGGGTTGATCACAATTTCTATGGAATTGTTGTTTCGTCCATATTTTTCCAGGATCCACAAAGGTCCCTCTCCGATTTCTTCAAATCTTACAGGAACAACTTTGCCATCGACCAAAAATGCATAATCAAAAATCCCAAGCGAAGAGCAGTCAAGTCGCACTTTATATAGAATGCCATGCGGCAAATCTTTTTCACTTGAAAACACAACTGTAATCAAAGGGCACTGGCTTCTCTTTCGAAGAGCATCACCCACTTGGTCAAACGGCATTTCGTTCCCATCGATTACAACTGCATTGTTGTGGAGCGTTAGCACAACGTTTTCAAAACCAATGTCAGTTGTCAGGCATCCAGTGAACACGAGGCTGCCTAAACATAGCAGAACCACGACATGCGCAAAAAAACATTTGGTCTTCATGGATTATTCCTTCGGCGTGGCATGCCCGAACCAACTAGAAAAAAGCGACATAGATGTTTTCAAACCCCAACAAATGAACAGCCTTCATCATCTGTAAAGGCAGCAGTCCTGGCAGCGAGTCTTCGCACATGATTTCGATTGGCGTGTCTTTCGGGACATTGTCCAGATTGGTCGCTGCCAACAACTTGTCGGGATCATCGTAGACGTCGCTGTCGTAGATGCGAACACGACTTTCCCCTTCGATACGACGGGGCTCTTTGCTTCCTGGGCGGCCACGGGTTTGGCGGGTTGCGTTCGCGCCGCCGAAACGGAACCCCTCTCCATCAATTAAGATGTCGACGACGCGATCGTCGGCTAATCTGTGGTGATGATCCTCCATCGGGTAAATCCATGCCGGAATCTTCTGATCAGAAAAAATAAAAGTCACCTTGTCCCGATACCCGCGTTCGGACAAAAGACCGTATGCGCGGCTCATCTGCCTGACAGTGCTTCGTTCAAATCCAATAAGTTCCACGTGCCGCAAACGATGACAGTTGGCTTTATCCAAAAAAGCGGCGGCCTCCGCGAAAGTTTGTCGCACGGCATTTACTTCAATAAAGTTGGGCTCATCGACAAGCTTGATCGTGACTTTATCGGGATGCGTCATTACAACACTGCCAATCACAATCAACCCGGTCAATAATGTCAATAAGGCGTAACGATGGGTTGTTTTAAGCTTCACCATTCTTCCTCCTCGATACCATATTCCCGTTCTGGCTTAACAGGAAATCTCCTCAAAGCCTCTTCCGTTCCGATCGACGTGTAGACATCTGCGCGCTCTCCTTCATAAATACGAATTTGGACTGGATAGCAGTCGCTCGGATCCTCTGGCCGTGTCTTGTATTCCAAAAGCTTGTCATACAGTGCACCAAACATGGCGTTGTAGGTATCTTTGCAGCTATAGCTCGACGCAAAGGGACGTTTGACACGGCGCACACGGGGGCTAAGATAACACCCGAAAATATTTGATGGCTTTAACGGCCCGAACGAGGATAATGGAGTTAGTGTACCATCGTATCGAATATCAATTCCTTCAACAACTTTGTCACGTTTATTCCAATAATATGTATATTGCCCCCATCCCATTCCATTTATCTGCAAGCCTCCATGGGCAACAATGTAAATGTTGTCAGCATTACTTTCGACCTCTTTTTTTACAGCTTCAAGCGGAGTTACCACCAAATCTTTAATTTGAGCATCATATCGTCGTTGGCCGTTTTTTGTCCTTAGCAGATTCAGGTTCTCGACGAGTCTAATTATCTCCCTTGCTTTCTCGAAGCCTTCTTGTCTGACCGACTTGCCTTTGACAAACATAAGTGAACCAGTGAGCATACGGTTCATTCCCAGGAAATCCCATTGGTTCACCCCATCATTCCCGCAAAACGCATATAGATTTCGTCCACCTTCTTCCTCAATCGGATCACGGTTCAACCAGCGGTGAATCGATGGCGAGTAGAAGCGATAGCCATAATAATAAAGCCCGATTTCAGTGTCATAATACTTGGTGCTGAAGCGGTGGCGGAAGGTGTCGCTCATCGAGCCTGAGGCGGCTATGGCACCTCCATAGGCGTCATAAACGTATTCTGCCACAATGACGCCTTGCTCGTTAACGTAGGCGGTGATATTGCCGTTGTTATCATAGAACGGAAAATGCCATGTTTCATTCATCCAAACAGCCAGCAACCCGCCGACGCCGCCCGCGCCCTGGAGCGAACCCGAAAGGTCTTTACCCCAGATGTAAGCATTTGTGGCAACTTCCGAGGCAGAGGCGACAATCTCAAGGATTGGCAACCAACCGTCATAGACGAAGGTTGTCGTGTAACTCGGTGTCCACTTCAACACCCTTCTGCTCATGTGGTCGTAGGCGTTGGAAACAACACAGACGTTGTTTGAAGAGACGGAAACAAGCCGATTCTCACAGTCCCACGTATACGACCAGACGTCGTTGGTCAGCATGTTTCCATCGAGGTCATAGACAGGATTACAGGATTGGACAAGATTTGAGAAGAATGTGTATTGGTTTAGGTTGTTGGCCGTGTAGGTTGTTGTATCGGAATCAACGGATGAAGCCGTGTGATTTCCTATGTGGTCGTAGGCATAGGTGAAGGCGTTTGACTGAACAGACGCCGCCGTGACTTCGCTTCTGGCATTGTAGCCGAAGGTGACAACGCCGACAAGAACAAAAGCAGGTTTTGTTATGAAGCTATTGTATTTCATCTTTCTTTTCCCATGATTCCATTGTTCTACCTTGCACCTTGTTCCATTCGTTGGTTCCATGCAGTTTGATGAAATACGTCTTGAAGAAACCATCAATTTTCACCTCCCCATGGTCATAAAAGCCCATGACAAAAGAGACCCATTCATTCGTTAGTCCACGGTTTTGCAAAAAATCAAAAATGTTGCCAACAGGCTGATCCTTTAAAACATGCACCTTCAATGACGTGCTGGAATGGTCGCCGATTGGAAAAACTGGCTGGTATCTGAAAACAGCCAACTCCTCATTCTCCAAATCGGCGTAAGTGGATATAAACGCCTTGGCTTGATAAGGACACAAGGCACCCGGCAAAGAACACGTATAGAGCCATTTCCCACGCACATTTAAGCCTAACACGCCAATGTTTGGACTCAAGGGCGGTTCCTCTTGCGAATTGTTGCCATCGGCAAAGATTGTTTGCACCATTTCGACTACACGGCTGGAAGATGTTGTTGGCTCTATGTTCAGACTAGCGACAATTCCCTTTTGAAAAGCTGTCCTTAGTTGGTCTTCCGTAAATCCCGGAGGACAAAAAGCATCAGGCGTTTCGACATGCTTTTTAACAAGATTGCCGTCAATGTCATGGAACTCAACAAGCTGTCGTGATCTGGAAGGGCTTGAAGAAGTTTTTTTGGGATGGCAGCCGGGGACTGCCAACCCCAAAACAGCAATTAGCATAATCATCCAAAAGGGTCGAAATTGTGTAAAAACGGATTTCATTTCTCAACCTCAGTCAAATAATTTTAGCGAATCGAAAATAAAGGTGCTTGATTCACGTGCCCCCTCTATCTCTCCTTCGTAAATGATAATGCGAGTCGGGCACTCACTCTCGAACCTTGCATCCGATGTTTTGTATCTGCTAAGCCTTCCTAACAAGGCAGAGAACATCATTTTGTAATCATCACGAGTACTCCACCTCGGCTGGAAGGGAAGATCTCCCTTTTGCCGACGGACTCGCGAAGAAATGAAGCAACCGAAGACGTTTGAATCATGTGGATTTCCCAATTCATCAAGGGTAATCACCCTGTCGGTATATCCAGTTGGGAAAAACGCCTCAATGGTCTTTCGGTTGTTTCTACGCGTCCAATCGTATCTCACCCCTACGGGGATTGTTGATTTAGAGGTTTTGTCAACGATGCCACCATGACCAATGAAATATACATGGTCACGATTGCTCTTAACATCTTCCTTCATAGCAGTTAAATCTGCCGTGGCAAAGTCTTTTACGGTTACAGTAAACAGCCTGTTTCCTTTGTCGTCTCTTTGCTTCGATAGTTCACTGAGAAGTTGAATGATCTCATAGACCCTATGTCTAAACATTCCCGTATAAGGCTGAGATGGATCTATTTTTTCCTCTTTTGCCCGCCCCGAAACAGGGTCAATGACATGCGTCGTTTCAAAATACAATCCAGACAACGCTCTAAATTCTCCAAGAAAATCCATCGAATTCATGCCGTCATTACCGCAAAACAGATAGAAGTTTAGCCCGCCTTCTTCCTCAATCGGGTCACGATTGAGCCAGCGATGCATGACGGGATTGTAGAAGCGGTAGCCGTAGTAATACAGTCCTGTTTCAGTGTCATAGTATTTTGTGCTGAAACGGTGGCGGAAGGTGTCGCTCATCGAGCCTGAGGCGGCAA
>JBMNOD010000120.1:0-6703 GCA_050942875.1 Kiritimatiellia bacterium | reverse complement strand
CCCGTTAGGCGAAAAAGGAGCCGCGCCGTCCTTGGAAAAAACAGGGGCACGGGTTTTCCAACCCGTGTGTGCTGACACGGACAGGAATGTCCGTGCCCCGTTAGGCGAAAAAGGAGCCGCGCCGTCCCGGCGCACCGCCCCGCTCGCCCTGTGCTTGACGAAGGGCGCATCGGCTGGGAACGCACACGAGAGCTTCAGCACATCGCTGACGATCCCGGCGGAATCTGCCGTGTTCGGCCCTTTTCGCCTCGAGCCAGACGCCCCCGCATTTCACATCCGCTTTACGCCCGGGCCGCTCATTCGCGAACCACGGAACCTCTCGCCCAGCGCATTCCCGAAACGCTGCACGATCAACGCCGCACTGGCCGGGCAGACCGTCGTCCTGCGACCGCCACAACCCGGCGACCGCATTTCGCCCGCCGGCAGCGGCATCACCCTGAAGATTTCCGACATCCTGACGAACCACAAAGTGCCGCGTGCCCAGCGCGCCCACGTGCCCATTCTCGCCCTTCAAGACGGCACCGTGCTCTGGCTCCCCGGCTACGCCGTCGCCGAAGCAGCCGCCGTCCGCGGAAATGCAAACGGCGTTCAAGTTGAGTTGAAATTCGAAATCTAGCTCAAGTGGCTTCACCGAATTGGATTTTCAACACAGGGCCACGGAACCAGAGGCGCATGGAGAGACGCGGCGTGAACACAACACGCACCCGTGCGCAGCCCGTCCATCATGTCCACTGTGTCCGCCAAGCTCTCAAGCCACTGGTTCCGGGAAGTCAGACGGATGAGACCGATGCGACGGATCGGGCTGATCTTTGCGAGTCGGCAAAGCGTACGGCAAAGCAGTTCGTCATTCCCCAAAACTGATCACGACGCCCTGCCCTCTTCTCATTCAATCGACCGGTTCCCTTCGTCCCTCTCAGGATTCCACACGAGCCCGCCGGCATTGTCCTTGATGTTCATGCCGTCCTGCAGAACGTTTTTCTTGAGGATGGGCTCGACATGCCAGTCGGCAAAGAGGGCGTTGGCGCTGTTGCGATGACGGAAGCCCGTCTTGTCCTTTGATTCGCCGCCCATCGTCGAAGGGTGGATCTTGGCTTCAATGCCGGTCGGAGCCTCCGAAAGCACGACGAAAACCGACGGCTTTTGAACCTGAGACATGCGCATGCGCTTGGTAATGGCAGAAGTGTCTCGTTGGGAATTGAAAATCCAGTGGTTCATCGCGTAGGAACAATAGAAATCGGTCTGCGTGCCGGCGGCATAACTCCCAACCAGTTTTTGATTGATCGCAGATTTTGGGCAGATGAAAGGGTTTTTGCCAACCCCGGCGCAAGGCACTTTGCCTTTCCCCTTCAAGACGATATAGGATTCCATCCCAATGTAGGGAGGCACGACGTTGAACCAGGCATTCGCGATGCCGATGTCGGCCGTGTCGCCTTGACCGTCTTCCGAACCATCGCCCGGGAAGATGCCGCGATGTTCGTCGATGTACATCGAAAACCCCTGCCCCCACTGGCGCAAGTTGTTCGCGCATTCCGTGGACTTTCCCCTCTCGCGCAACACATCGACTGCTGGAACCAACAACCCGCCCAGTACGATCATGATGCCAATGACGATCATCAACTCGATGATCGTAAACGCCGCGGTAGAACCTTGGCCCGCCCCGTTTCGCCGTCCTCGCATGAAAACATCTCCTGTTGTGCAATTTTGCTTCACCGGTCCCGAAGGACAACCCTGATTCTACCATACCCCCCTACATCGATGCAAAGCGAAAGCGTCTTTCTTCGTAATCGGTCAAGCCAATCCATGGCCGAAGGTTGCCCGACCTCTTCGACTGACCGACTGACCGATTGCCTTTTTTCTCGTTTGACTTCCCCCTCCCCTTCAGGTTATCCTGACGCACTGTTATTGAAACCTCTCAACCGCCTTCATTTGGCATTCAGGAGACTGCGTCTATGATTCGCCCCTTGTTTAAAGCCCTCTGCCTTTGCTCCACCCTCTCCCTCGTTGCGGCTTTCACCGGCTGCTCGCGTGAAACACCTTCTACTCCCGAAACCACACCGAGAACCGCTGCGATCAGCACCGCAGAAAACAAACAGGAAGATCCCATGACCGCCACCGTCGTCATCGAAACCTCAATGGGCGCCCTCAAAGCCGAACTCTACGCAGACAAAGCCCCCATCACCGTCGCCAACTTCTTGTCCTACGTTGACAGCGGCTTCTACGACGGCACGATCTTCCATCGCGTCATCCGCGATTTCATGATCCAAGGCGGCGGTTTCACGCCAAACATGGAGCAAAAAGAGGCAGGCGCCAAGATCAAGAACGAAGCCGCCAATGGCCTGAAGAACACGCGCGGCACGCTCGCCATGGCGCGCACCCCCGTCGTCGACTCCGCCACATGCCAGTTTTTCATCAACCACGCAGACAACGCCTTCCTCGACCATCAGGCACCCACGCAACAGGGCTACGGCTACTGCGTCTTCGGCAAACTGACCGATGGATTCGACGTCCTCGACAAGATCGCCGGCGTTCCCACCGGCCGCCACCCCACGGGCCATGGCGACGTCCCGACCACCCCGGTGACGATCCTTTCGATCAAGCGCACGGCCGACTAGCCGCGCAAGCGATCCCCCCGAAACCAGCCTCAGGAGCCGCCCATGCCGGAACCCGCCACAAAGCCCAGCGACCTCCGTCCAAACTGGGACACGTATTTCATGGACATCGCCCACGTCGTGAGCACGCGCGGCAACTGCTCACGGCGGCGCGTCGCCGCCGTGATCGTCAAAGATCGACGCATCATCTCCACCGGCTACAACGGCACCCCGCGAGGCGTGAAAAACTGCATGGACGGCGGCTGCGCCCGTTGCGCCAGCAACGCGCCCTCCGGAAGCGCCCTCGGGGACTGCATCTGCTCCCACGCCGAGGAAAACTCCATCACCCAAGCCGCCTACCACGGCATCTCGACGAAGGACGCAACCATCTACGTCACGCTCAGCCCCTGCCTCACCTGCTCCAAGATGATCATCAACGCCGGCATCCGTGAAGTCGTCTACGATGAAGAATACGCCTTCAGCGAGCAGACCCGCGCGCTGCTCGCCGAGGCCAAAGTCCTCTGCCGGCAAATTCAAAGAGAAGCACGTAAAGCGTAATGTGTTGAACCACGCCCTTTATTTTAAGCGCCAATTTCCCGACATGAGCGAAGCATCCCGACAGCCACCATCCAGCCCCATGGCGCCGACCGAGGCATCGACGTCTTCGCAGGCGAACGCGACCGTCGTTCGAAAACGCTCGTCCCATCGACGCCACCGAAGCAACAGACGTCGCCGACCCGGCATGACGGAAGAAAAGAAGCGTCGCGTGTTGCATTTAACCGTCTTCGCCTACGCCGCGCCAACCCTGCTTGCCATCGTCGGCGGCTGTCTGCTCGTCGTCGCCAACTTGGATCCCGACCCCTCGATGCGGCCCAAAAACTTGAACCGACTCGGCTGGCAGATGCTCATTGTCGGACTGAGCTTCTTCATGATCGCGCTCATCGTTGATTGGACGCGCCGGACGATTAAATTCCTCCGCGAGCGACGTGAAAAAGCCGAGATGGATCGACTCTCCAGACGTCGCCGATCCTCCCATCGACGCCACCGCACCCATCGCAGCCACCGCAGTTCTTAAAAGATGACGACACGCTCAAAAACAGCCGCAACGCTTGGAATTGATTTTACCGACGGAGAGCTCCGCCTCGTCGGCATGACGCGCAACGTCGTCCTCTTTGCAGAATCACACGCCGTTGTTCCACCAGCACTGGCCGCCCGTCTTGCCGACGGCTCCCGCTGCTCGGCAGCCGCAACGCCTGCGGCCTGCCTCCTCCTCTCGCTCCAACCGCCAGACCTCCCCGAATCAAAGCTCGTCCGCATTCTCCCCTCGCTGCTGGACATGCAGATCCCCTTCCCGCTTTCGGAATGCCAAAGCGCCTTCACGCGCCAAGGAAAAGCTTGGCAGGCGCATGCCATCCGCCAATCCGATCTCGCCGAACAACTCGAATCGCTCCGCCAGATCGGATGCAACCCCGCCCGCATCGTCCCGCCCGCCGCCGTTGCTTGGGCGCAAACTCTCATTGAATTTCCGCCGCAGACCGATGACGAACCACGCGCTTTGTTTCTCTGCGGATCGTCCCAGACGCTGCTGGCGACCGGGCGTGGCAGCGTGCTGGAGCGCCAAACCGTCTTCAAGACGGACGCCGCCGAATTCCCAAGACGCCTGCGTCTGTCCTTCAGCGGCATCCCCAAAGATCTGACCTGCATCGTCGCCGACGTCGAACACGACCTCGCAACACAAGCCCTTCGCGACATGCGCGACAGCGATGTGATTCGCCTCGAAACAGCCCCTTCACCTGAATTTCTTCTTGCCCGTGCGCTGGCGGCCGACGCCGCCCGCGAGGGCCACGGCAACGACGCGAACTTGCGTACCGGCGCCTTCGCCCACCCTGCCGCAACCCGTCGCCAATCGCGCCCCTTCCTCAGACTCGCCGTCGCCCTGAGCAGTTGTGCCGCCATCCTCTTCATCCTCGCCGGCATGATCTTCGCCCAAGCGAAATCCGAAGCCCACACCGCCGAACAGGCGTTCAATTATACAGTCAACAGCCTTGCCGGCTACAAGGTCAAGACCCGAGGCGAACGAGCCGTCCAGGATGCCCGCACCGGCCTGGCCGCCCAGCTCGACACGGCGATCTTGGATTATCGAGAACCCGCCACATCCTCCCGTCTCGCCTGCCTGGCGGAACGAGCGGCGCAAACCGGCGTGACACTTCACCACCTTGCCCTCGACGCTCGCTCCCTGACCGCCTCAGGCTCGGCTCCCACGACCGACAAAGTCGATGAATTCATCCGCCTCCTTGCCGCCGACGGTTTCCAAACCGTCATGTCTGAAGCGCCCAAGACCGGCGCCGACGGCACCCTCCAGTTTTTTCTTCACACCCCCTTGCCATGACCGTCCGCGCTTTTCCGCAACGCCGAATCCAACTCGTCTGCATCGCCGCCGCCGTCATCTGGACGGCCGCACTTGCCGTTTTCATCGGCGCCATGCAACATGCCAAGCAATTTGACGCCGCACGAGACCGCCATCACGCGCTCATCAAGCAACTTGAGCCGGAACTGACGACGCTTTTCACCTATCACGAGACGCTCGCTCGTCTCGTGGCGCAGTCGGTGTCCGAATCCGATCAACCCGATTTCGCCGCATTCGTCGCCAAGTTGTTCCCATCCGCGCTCCCCACATCCCTCGAAACCCGAACCGAGACCCTGCCGGCATCCGGCCTGCACCTCAAAACCGACACCGTCAAGTGGAACGCGATCCCAATGACCTCCCTTGCGGCGATCATCGCAGCGGCGGAAACCGCCACCCCGCCCTTCCGCCTCACGGCAGTCACCTTGGCGCCGACAGGAGTCGGCGAATCTCGAACATTCAAGGCCGAAGCCTCGTTCACCTCGATTGCTGACCCGCTTCAACACAACAGGAAACAACCATGAAACAACCCCAAATCAAATTCCTCAAATCCCTCTGCGAAGCCATCACCCCAAGCGGCTGGGAGACAGAAGGCCAACGCCTCGTCGCCGACTACGTCCGCCCGTTCGCAGACTTCGTCACCCTCGACTGCCACGGCAACCTGCACGCCGTCGTCAACGCCGATGCACCGATTCGAATCATGCTCGATGGCCATTGCGACGAAATCGGGCTCATCGTCCAGCATGTGGACGACAAGGGCTTCATCTATGTCCAGCCCGTTGGCGGCATCAACACGCAGCTCCTCCCCGGGGAGCGCGTCGTCTTCCAAGGCTCGAAAGGGCGCGTGCGTGGCGTCATCGGCCGAAAAGCCATCCATCTGATGTCGGCAAAAGAGCGTGAAGAAGGCATCAAGGACATCTCGGACCTCTGGGTCGACATCGGTGCCACAAATGCCAAGGAAGCGCTCGAGGTGCTCCCCCTCGGTTCGCCAGGCATCGTCGAATCGGGCTGGCGCGAGCTGATGAACGGCCTCGTCTCGGCGCGCGCATTCGACGACCGCGCCGGCGTCTTCGTCGTGATCGACGCCCTGCGGCGCCTGCAGGGGCGCAAGCTCAACGTCGCCGTGCACGTCGTCAGCGCCACGCAAGAGGAGCTGGGGCTGCTTGGCGCGACCACGGCCGCGTATGGAATCAATCCACACGCCGGCATCGCGGTGGACGTCACCTTTGCGAGCGACGACCCCGGTGGCGTGCCCAAAAAGACCGGCATCATCAAAGTCGGCGGCGGCCCTGTGCTGGGCGTCGGACCAGCCTACGACCATGCGCTCAACGCCATGATCCGCAAAGCAGGTGAAACGGCGAAAATCCCGATTCAAGTCCAGCCTCGCTCACGCGGCAATGGGACCGATGCCTTCGCAATCCGCCAGACGCGCACCGGCGTGCCGGTCGCGCAAGTGAGCATTCCGCTCCGGTACATGCATTCGGCCGTCGAAGTTCTCTCGCTCGCCGACCTCGACCAGTGCGCGCAACTCATTGCGGACACCGTCGCAGCAATCCCCGCCAACCCTCGGTTCGGCGCGAAATTCTAGGCCGAAGTTCCAGCGGCTTTTTCACGGGAAAATCTTTGCAAAGGCCTGATGGAGAAGGATTTATGCCCCCCAAGGCGCAGCATTTTCGTTCCAATGTGCCCATGTAAACGAAATTATTTAAAC